>NZ_BORB01000035.1:0-48501 GCF_018332955.1 Lederbergia ruris | reverse complement strand
AAGTTAAAACAGCCAGCCTCGTTAAATATGCCGTTATCATGGTCTCTTCCTTACCGCTGTTAATTATTTATCCTTTCTTACAAAGATTCTTTGTGAAGGGGGTATTGATTGGATCTGTGAAAGAGTAGATAGAACTAAAATAAAAACGGTATCATGAGATGATTTAAAACGAATAATCAAATGACTTACCGCCGTCAACTCCAGATGCAAAAGGAAAAGTTCTGGATCCCGTACATGCGGGATCCTATTTATTGCTATGGTATATTAGTTCCTGTGTTTATTTACCGATATTCCCTTCCACACTTTATAGGCTGTCAAAAACCTATAATGCTAAAATAACTGAAAAAAGCAAGGTTGATAGAACCCAACTTTGCATTAGCAATGTGTTTGTTCAATACTAAATAGTGAAGTGTTGCATAAATGATTGTATAAGAAGACTTTGTCATCGAAAATTGAATTAAAATATATTGAAAGTTCAAGATATATCGTATATATTTGTGAAAAAGGGTATACCAAAAAAGAATATATGGAGAAGAGGAAAATGTTCAACTGGTCTAAAAAGAAATCGAAATTACTGTATAAATATCTATTTTCTTATTTACTTGTGTTCATGCTTCCTTTTATTACGATCAGTACGATTCTTTATCATATATCGGTAGGGAAGTTGGAAAAAGAAATTATCCGATCAAATATGGACAAAATAGATCAGATTAAAGATATGACTGACACACGATTAAGCGAACTAAATAGTTTAGCAACCAAGATCTCATACGACCACCGCTTAACTCCATATATGCTCACTGAGCCATATTATGATCAACAGGCTATTGAAGAATTAATTCGGTATAAGATGAGTAATTCCTTTATCGATGAGATATTTTTAAATTTCAATGAATCTAAAGATCTAGTTTATTCCTCCAAGGGAACAAGTACCTTCCATACCTTTGTCCAAAGTACCTATCCTGTAAAAAATAAAGATATTGAAGCCTTAAATAAAGGGATGCAGATTCAATCTAATCCTTTGTCACAAATTATTGATATCGCTTCCAAAAATTCCAATGGTAAGCGGGTTATCGCGTACTCCTATCCTATTCCAATTCAAAGTTCATCACCATACGGTACCGTCACATTTTTTATTAAGGAAGAAACATTATCAAAATTAATGAAAAACGCTCTAGGTGATTTTGAAGGAAATTCATTTATTTTTGATGCTGATTACAATTTGTTTGCTTCAAATGAAAATGGCGTTCAAATAGATTTGGATTTTGTGAAAAATATTTCAGCTAACAATGATGGAAACACTCATAAGGATTTTAAAAATGAGGATTACTCATTTTCCATTGCTCGTTCTCAACTGAGTGGCTGGACGTTTGTGTCCGTTATGCCCACCCAACAATTTTATGGCAAAATGACGTCGTTGAAATATTTTATTTTTATGGTTTTACTGGGGCTTGCGGTAGTGGGGATCACGGTCGTTTGCTATTTATCATTCAAACAGTATAAACCGATACAAAATTTGGCCCAGTATCTCGGAAATAAAGAACAAATGAACCACAGTAAAAAGCAAAGTAATGAAATTGAATTAATTAGAACAAAAATTGAATCTATTTATGAGGATAGCGAATTTTTAAAAAGAAAAATAATTGCCCATAAACCATTTGTCAGAGCGCAGTTTTTAACGAATTTACTAAAAGGTGAAGGGAAGGAACATCAAGATATTATAGCTTTAGCCAATGATTTAAAAATTTCTCTGAGAGGAGACTCCTTTTTTGTTATTGCTGTTTCATATAAAGGAAAAATAAAAAAGCAAGAGACATTTACATATTGGAAAAAAATAGTAGAAACAATTCATGAGATCTCTCATGAGGAGTGCTGCGGATATGGAGTTGAATTGGTTCATGATTATACAGCCGCTATTATTGTGAATATTAAGGATGACTCAAGTAATTGGAATGAAAGTCGACAATTATTTTCCCATCACCTTATAGAGCTGTTAAAAAAGCATTGTTCAATTTTGCCTTTTGTGGGCATTGGTCAGATTTATAAAGAGGCCAATAAAATTAATCGTTCTTTTATTGAAGCGACTGCATCCATAGAAAATGACATCTTACATCATGAAACTCATGCCATTTTTTTTGAGGATCTTTCTATTGACAACGACGAAACGATTTGGTTTCCGGAAGAAAGTCGGTTAAAATTTATTCAAAGCCTAAAACAAGGAGATCGTGTTGTAGCGAAGGAAACATTAGCTGAAATTTTAGATAGTCTTGCGCAAAAAAAATTCCCTAGCTACATGTTAAAGTGTACTTGTTTTGATCTGATCAATACCGTTTTAAAAACGATTGCTGAATTAGGCATTGAACATAATCCCGAAGAGGTTAAAAGACTGTCGGATTTCCAAACATTGGATCAACTAAAAGAAAGTGCAACTATTTTCATTGATCAAATATGTTTAGAAGTGGAAAAAAGGAAAGAAAGCCATAATGATCAATTACGTGACAACATTATGGAGTATATTCAAAAACAGTACAAACATCACACCCTTAGCCTTGAAATGATCTCTGATCATTTTCAAATATCAAGCTCGTATGTTAGTAGGTTTATTAGAGAGCAGACCGGGATTACATTTACTCAATTGGTTTGGAAATTAAGAATGGATGAATTTAAACAGCAATTAGTAAACACGAATCGAACGATAAAAGAGATTGTTTTGGATATTGGTTATTTTGATGTCTCTAATTTCACAAGGAAATTCAGAAAAGAGGAGGGCATTACCCCTAGTCAATATCGGAAATATCACCAGCAAAATAGAGATGATCAAAAAGCTTTATAAATATCTTTTCTGAATAACGTATAGTTGTTCAGAAAAGATTTTTTTGTTGTTTTTTAAATACATGCTCCAAAATACCATCGGATGCTTATAGAGTAGTCCAGATTTCACAGAACTATGTGGATCTTATACTGAATATGTCAATGTCTACAAAAAAAGAATATTTGTCCAGAATAATAAATATCTCAGGACAAAAGTGACCCTCACAAAACCTACATAGTAGGTTAAGAAATCGCCTGTATCATTCATTTTTCCTCAATGATAAACTATGCGTTAAGAAGTAAGGTTTGTTGAAAAATTAGTGGAGAACTTGACTTGAAAGGAGGAGCTTTTACTTTATTTCACATAAAAGCTATAGGGAATGAAAGATCATATCACTGGCATAAAGACAAAGCAATTGTACAGAATGGAGAGGGATCAGAATTGAAAAGTAAAAAAATATTTTTATTGGTTATAGTCCTAACTCTCATATTACTTTCAGCTTGTAACAATCAACAAGACGCTAGTGGGGATAAAGAGGGCCAAGAAAAGGATGAGAATGTAAAAGCTTCAGGTATGCCAATTGTAGAAGAGCCGATTACACTGCATTTTTTTGCAAAGAGGGCTGATACAACCGCTGAAAATTGGAATGATGTATTACTATATAATGAATATGAAAAAATGACAAATATCAATATTGAATGGGAAATGGTGCCTGCTGCAGGCTTAACGGAAAAAAGAAATTTAGTCTTGGCTAGTGAAAATTTACCAGATGCATTTCATACAACAAGTATGCCTGTGACTGATTTACAAAAATATGGTGCACAAGGAACATTCATAAAACTGAACGATTTGATTGATGAGTATGCTCCTAATTTTAAAAAAATACTTGAAGAGTATCCAGAGATAAAAGATGGAATTACGATGCCGGATGGGAATATCTATTCCTTTCCTTATGCTTTTTCACCGGATTTCGTTTCCATGCTCCTAAGTTCTCGACCATGGATTAGAGAAGATTGGATGAAAACTCTAGATATGGATATGCCGACAACGACAGAAGAATTGTATCAATTTTTGAAAGCTGTTAAGGAGCAAGATCCTAATGGGAATGGGCAAGCAGATGAAATTCCCTTCGGGGCAAACTCAATTAATACGTTAGTAGAATGGGTTCAAGGAGCATATGGACTTGGTAATCGAGGTCTTAAACATAAGTTTGTGGATATGGATCCAAAGGAAGAGGAGTTACGGTTTTTTCCGACCGCTGAAGAGTATAAAGAAATGCTGCAATATGTTCATAAATTATTCAATGAAGAGCTGATTGACCAAAATATTTTTTCTATTTCAACAGATCAATATCTAGCAAAAGGCTCCGAGGGGCTTTATGGTGTCACTCATTATTTTAGTCCTGATGTGTTATTCGGAAAGGAGGGAGAAAACTATATAGGAGCAGAGGCTTTGGCGGGTCCTAATGGAAGCAGATTATATACGAGCATATTGCCGCCAGTACCTACACCAGGAGCGTTTGTGATCACTAGTGCAAATGAGCACCCCGCTGCGACAGTAAGATGGATCGATTATTTTTATGGTGATGAAGGAGCAAAATTATTTTTTATGGGTGTTGAAGGTGTCACTTACGAAGAGACTGAAGATGGTGAATATGAATATGTAGACGAAATTAAAAATAATCCGGATGGATTAACTGTAGAGCAAGCTGTTTCTAAGTACCTTACATATCCTGGTGGTACTTATCCAGCTCTCGTTACACAGGAGTTTTTTCAGGGATCACAAGGGACGGATATGTCTTTAGATGCAACAGAAAGATTAAAACCTCACCTAATTGAAGAAGTATGGCCGGCCTTCATTTTTACAGACGAGGAACAAAAAATAATGGACACCTCAGGGGCAGATATTGAAAAGTATGTGAATGAAATGAAAGATAAATTCATTGTAGGTGAAACTCCTTTCTCTGAATGGGATAAATATGTTGAAACCATACAGAAAATGGGGCTAGAAGAATATATGGACGTCCAGCATAAGGCTTATGAAAGATATAAAGAGAGCTCGGGCAAAAATTAATAAAGAATAGAAGTTCGATGGTATGAATGAGAGAACAAGAAATTTTCATATTCTTGTTCTCTTTTTTACAGCTTCTAAAAAGAAGAAAATTTTTTTACACATATTTTACTAAAGGGAAAACTTTGATATTTTAAGAGGTAAGGGCCATGTAGAGCTATACCCCTCCCACACTGTTTTCCGAATATCCTTTTTTCTTCCTTTCATTGAAAATTCCGAGTGATATAACCCACTCGGAATAGCAAAATTGAACTAATCAATTACCTCTAATTGATGTTCTTCATGTTCATGTAAATCCTTATCATCCTGAACATGAATGATTATATGATAATCACCTGTTTCCTCAAAAGTAAATAGCGATGAGTATTCCCCTGCCGCTCCCTCTTCAGCATCCAGCCACTCGTGATTTTCTGCGTCTTCTTTCCAAATTTCATAACGAACTCGAGCATCTTTCAGTGGCTCTTCCTTATTCTGAATATGGACGATTAATTCTGTTTCGTCTCCTTTTTTTACATTTTCAGGTTCCATGAAATGCATGCTAAAGCCCTCTGCGTGTTCTCCATGTTCCTGCTCTCCATGGTCATGGCTTTCTTCCGCTGCTCCTTCCCCAACCGTGACAGTTTGTTTCGGCATATTATGCATTCCCCTTGCCGTCACATGCACTTGGACAGTGAAATTCCCATCATGATCGAAAGTTGTTTCCGCCTCATACGTCCCATCCTGATTATTCACAGCATCAATCATGCGGCTCTCCTCTTTCTTCCCTTCTTCCCAAATTTCAAATTGGACTTCATCCGCATCGGCGACCTCTTCATCACCTTGTGTCACTACAGCTTTTAAATTCGTCTTCTCATCAACTTCAACATGTTCGGCTACGTCTAACTGAACTTCAAGAATGGCTGGTACCTCATCATCCTGGGACTTCGCATCATTCCCGCATGCAGCTAACGATATAAGTGCGATCCCTAGCAAGATACTTCCAATTGTTCTTTTCATATCGATTCTCCTCGTCCTTTTAATGTAGAATGTTGGCAGGTGGATCCATTCATTTTTTCATCAATCGCCACAACTGCCTCTTCAAATGAGTAAAGTTCCCCTCCAAAACCTGTTTGGAATTGTATCGCCTGTTGGAAAGATTCAAATACAAGTACTTGTGGTTCACAACAATTTAGATTTAAATTCGTTCCCAACATAAAGGTCGCCATTTTTGCACTGATGGTCGTATCCTTTAAAAAATCACGACAAATTACTTGCGATACATCTTTTTTAATATCTTTATAGCGGAGTAGTCCACAATGAGCGCAGCAAGTTGTTTCAATTTCTTGGTCTATCTTAATTAATTGGACCGAGAATCTTGATTTTGCTGGTTTCAAACAATATGTACAGACATCTGGAGGTATAGATTGTTTTGGTGGGATAGAAATCCCTTTAGAAGTCTTTAGCACTTTTTTCTGATCCAATAACGGCTTAATATCGCGATAAACTGTCATTTCAGAGACATTGAATCGCTTACTAATATCGGATATACGTAAGTTTCCTTCCTCTTCTAACCAGATTAATATTTGTTGCTGCCTTTCAATTGGTAGCAAGTCATCCTCCCCTTCCTTCCTCCATTATGCAGAATCTAAATTCATCCTAGCAAGTATATCGATGATAAAAGATGTGAATATTTGTTGAAGTTTAACAAAACGAACACATTTATATAAATACAAAAGCATTCCTATCTTTCGAGTAACTCAAAAGATAAGAATGCATCATTGGTCATTATTATTTATTAAGAACCCATAATCATTTAGAAGCTTGATAGGAAGCATTAAATTCTTCTATCACTTGTTCACCACCAGCTTTTTTCCACTCCTCAATCGCTGCGTCAAATCCTTGATCATCGATTTGCCCTAGAAAATATTTATAAGCAGCGTCTTCCATAATTTGCGCTAGAGTTTCCGAATTTTTTATAAATGTCTCCGACTCTAGGGTAACCGTTGGATCATGTACTAGATAATTATTATTATCATAGTACAATTCATCTGCTTTTGCCCTTGGTTCGTATTCAAAATATCCTTCATATCTCCCATTTGTTTCTGGCTCTCCAATTTCGAACGGTGTGTACGGCCTAATTTCCCGATCATAGGCAGCTAAATTACTCTGAATAATGGAGGCCTTTCCGTCTATTACTTCATAATGCTCACCTTCCACTCCCCAATAGAGAAGATTAGAGCCTTCCGGTGTCATTAAATAATCAAAAAAGCTTAATATTTTCCTTAATTGTTCCTCTGTTTTGACCGCCGATTTTGGAAACATAAGCAAACTTCCATATCCTGGGATTGCCCTTGTACGATATTCACCGTCTGGTCCTTCAATATAATTATGAACATCAAATTCAAGTTCAGGATTCAGTTTTTTCGCATCCTCATACAATGTAATGACATCGCCCATTGTTCCAATATAAACGCCAGCTGTACCATTTTTTAATAAGTTTTGTTGGTCTGTTTTACTTGTAACGGGTGCGTCCTTATTGATATATCCATGATCAAATAAATCTTTAAAATATTTCATCGCCTCTCGATATTCAGGAAACATAAACTCTGGTAATAACTGACCATCCTTCTCTCCCCAATTATTAGGCGCTCCATGCCATGTAGCAAAGTTTTGAAAGGTTCCCAGTATTCCCCGATCCGTTAACCCGATTGTATCGTTCTTCCCATTTCCATCTGGGTCATCCAATGTAAACGTCTCCATCATTTTGTATAATTCATCAAGATTGTTAGGTGCCTCTAACCCTAGACGTTCTGCCCAATCTTTTCGATAAATAAGTCCTTGGCGAGAAAGGGGCCTTCCAGCGTATAATGAGTAAAGTTTCCCATCAACGAGCGTATTATCCAAAATTTCTGATTTCAGTTTACCTAAATTAGGGAATTCATCAAGATATGGACCGATCTCCCAATATTGTCCATCACGAATCGCATCCTTTTGCTGAATAAAATTGATAGGTTTAATTAGGAAAACTTCTGGCAAGGTTCCGGTAGCAAGCGCTGTGTTAAATCTTTCTTCATACGTATTATCCGGCACCCATTGAATCTTCATCTTAGTATTAGTCGCCTCTTCGAGTAAGTTTTGCAGTTTGGCATCAGGTGTTTCTGCAACATGTAAATTCAACATAATAGAAAATTCAAATGGCTGGTCTTCCTTCGTTTCTTTAGAACTGCCACTTCCACTTTGACTACACCCCATTAAAAGCACCAAAACGATCATAAACATGGCCCATTGCTTACACATTCTTTTGCTCATCCATATCCCTCATTTCTCCTATCCTTTATTCCCCTTAAGTAAGGTTGCTACTATTTTACAACAGGATAACAACGTTGTTAACAATAATATGTAAGAAAATTAAGATTATGTTGTAAACATCGCTATTAACCTCTCACTTATTAAGAATAGATCAAACAGTCCAAATTCTCCTTGACACATATCGCGAATCACTATAGGATTAAATGACAAATACTAGACACATTCTTATCAATAGATGGAGGGATTTCACCAACAATTACTTTCTTCACTATAACAAGTTCCTGAAATAATTGTCTTCAAGGTAAGAAGAGTAGTAAAAGTACGAGTTCAAAAAGGAGGATAAAAAGGACCAAGAAGTTCGAGGCGGCGCAGTTTCGAGCAGCAGAATGTATGCATTTAGATACATGAGCAGCGCAGAAACAAGCCAACGAAGAAATTCGCGGTGTCATTTTTACCGGACTTTTTGAACATTCTCTAAAATGGACTTACCAACCTCTTCCGTTATTTAGAAGGGGTTATGCTTAGTAAAGGAGTGGGGGAAATGGCAAAAACACTGGCAAAAGCACCGTTTCGTGCAGATATTGTAGGGAGTTTCTTACGACCGCAGTCATTGAAAGAGGCGCGGAAGCAATTTCAAGCAGGAGAAATAACCAAAGAAGATTTACGTTCAATTGAAGATTTAGAGATTGCTAAACTTGTAGAGAAGCAAAAAGAGTCTGGTCTACAAGTCGTAACAGATGGAGAGTTCCGTAGAAAATATTGGCATGCTGATTTTATTTGTGCCATTGAAGGGGTTCAGACTGTGGAAGTGGAAGTGGCCGGCTTTTTCCAAGGGGAAATGAAAAAGCTTACTTCTTATACAGTTGCTTCTCCTTTAAAATTCCCTGAAGATCATCCATTTTTAGCTGACTTTCGCTATTTGAATGGATTAGCAGGTGATCATACGGCTAAAATCACGATCCCTGGTCCAAATATGATTTTTCATTCTGGCGTGTTGAATAGTGAAATATATGCCGAGAATCCTTCTTATCCATCCCTGGATGCTGTCGCAAAAGATATTGCAAAGGTGTACCAAGATGCAATTCAAGCATTTTATGATGCAGGTTGTCGTTATTTACAACTGGATGACACAAGCTGGGGAGCCTTCTTTAGTCAAGCATCACGGGAGAAGATGGAGGCTAAAGGCTGGGATGTAAATGAACTCATGGAGAGATTTGCCGAAATAACGATTGAGTCGATCGCCCATAAACCAGAGGATATGCTAATTTCTCTCCATGTTTGTCGGGGGAACTTCAAATCTGCTTGGTTATATGAAGGAGATTACGAAGCAGTTGCGCAGCAATTATTTTCTAGAGTTAATGTTGATACTTTCTTTTTAGAATTTGATAATGAACGTTCAGGAGATTTCGAACCACTGCGTTACATTCATAATCAAAACGTAGCATTAGGTTTGATCACCACTAAAACAGCAGAGTTAGAGGATTCAGAAGAAATCAAGAAAAGAGTAGCAGAAGCTGCTGAGTATGTTAATCTTGATCACTTGTGTCTGAGCCCTCAATGTGGCTTCGCTTCTACTGAAGAAGGAAACCTCATCACAGAGGAAGAGCAATGGGCGAAAGTACGCCATGTTGTCCAAATCGCTCATGAAATTTGGGAAGAATAGAAGTCAAACGCTCCCCCTTTATACTCCAATAAAGGGGGAATTTTTATGGTTTTCTTAAGCACTCTCCCACTCTCCACATTGAGAATTCAGACCCATACATAATATGATAAGCTAATAAATATAAATAATTTTACATGGATGAGGAGATGTAAAATGAAAAAATACTTTTTCGGAACTTTACTTTTCCTCCTTTCTCTATTATTAATCGGATGTGCCTCTAAAGAAGCAAAACAATTTAAAAATAACAAAGAAGTGCAAGACGAAATTGAAGAAACGATTAAAGCAATAGGGAAAGATGAATTTGCCTTGGATTTAGATCCCAATGCAAAGAAAATGAAATTCGGTCGACAAAATGGGATACCGCTCGTCGATGATAAAACATTAATAGTTCCCGTGGAAACTACAGGAAAACCGGTATATTCTTTTGATGTTACAATTCATATTAGGAAACAGCAAGATGGAACATTACAAGTAGGGGAAGTGGAAATGAGAAACCTAGATCAATTAGGGAACTTTTTGCTTGAAGATCTTTATGCAAAGAAATTTAAGAAACCACTTAAACAGCTTGAAAAAGTGGATCCCGATTTATCGATTTATACGATCCGAATTGATTCCCTCACCGCTATTCACTATGATGATGAAGATGAGCTTGAGCAATATCGAAAAGCCCTTGCAGAAGATTATAATGCAGGAAATTTTACAAAGCCTGATCAATTTATCACTTTAATTGATAAACATCGCTTAAAGGAAGACCTTTCTATAGATGGGATTTACCTACCAGAGGTTTCAATCCAAGTAAAACGCCCAGAAAATGCGAAAATAGACTCCGAGGAAAAAGTGCAGAAAATTATTCAGTATATAGAAGAAAGCCATGATCTCCCTCTAGGGGACTACTCCGTTTCGATGCCTTCTGATAAGAATCATACATCCATCTATGAAACTGTTAGGAAACAGGAATGGCCGCAATGAAAACCGGTACAAAAGTCCATAGTTTTCATATAAAAAATCAAAGCCCAATGAGCACATTTTGTTCATTGGGGTTCTCTGAACGATAATCATTCCATTTTTTAATAGGTCGTAAATATCCCGCGCTCCCGTAAAAAGTCAATTACTTGATTCACAGATGTTCCGATATCTTGTTGATCGTTTTCAATTACAAGCTCCGGATTAACTGGCTCTTCATAAGGAGCATCAATTCCAGTAAAATCCTTTATTTCTCCTGCTCGCGCTTTTTCATACAATCCTTTCGGGTCTCGTCGTTCACATTCTTCTAAACTACATCTTACAAACACCTCGATGAATTCACCAGGTTCCACCATTTCTCTCACAAGCTTTCGATCTTCTTGATAAGGAGAAATAAAAGCTGTGAATGTGAGAATACCAGCATCGACAAATAACTTGCCCACTTCTCCAATTCGGCGAATATTCTCAGACCGATCTTCCGGACTAAATCCAAGGTTTTTATTTAGGCCATGACGAATATTATCCCCATCTAATACATAGGTACTGATTCCTTGTTCATGTAATTTTTGCGCTATGGATGCACATAATGTCGATTTACCTGAAGCGGAGAGTCCTGTGAACCAAACAATCGCACTTTTATGGCCGTGCAATTGTTGTCTTTCCCACTTTGTCACCTGTTGATCTTGCCAGGTGATATGTTGCGATTTCACTCAATCCCCCCTCTCTCTTTTAGTCCATCTATTAAGATCTGTGCCACTTCCGGACGAGAAAATTCACGCGGTGGCTTTTCCCCTTTTCTTAGTAATGCTCTTACTTTTGTTCCACTTAAATGAATATGAGACTCCTGATGATGAGGGCAGGTTTTAGAGGTCGCCATACTTTCACAGCGCTTACAATAAAACGCATGCTCAAATTTCAAGATGGTCATGCCTATCTCCTCTTCAAACTTTCCGACAAGTTCTTGCGCTTCATAGGTTCCATAAAAATTCCCCACTCCCGCATGATCACGCCCAATGATAAAATGAGTACATCCGTAATTTTTTCGGACAAGTGCATGCAGGATTGCTTCTTTAGGCCCTGCATAGCGCATCGCTGCCGGATAAATCACTAGTTTTACCCGATCCGCTGGATAATAATTTTCCAACAAGATTTGATAGCTTTTCATCCGTACATGAGCTGGCACATCATCTGCTTTTGTTTCTCCCACTAATGGGTTTAGAAGTAAACCATCAACATTCTCCATGGCAATTTTTTGAATATATTCATGAGCACGATGGACTGGATTTCTTGTTTGAAACCCAACGATGGTTTTCCATCCTAGTTGTTGAAACATTTCTCTAGTTTCTTGTGGTGTTTTATGAAAGGCAGTGAAGGGATCATGGCAAGGCCGTTCAATCATTGTGATGGGACCGGCGAAATAGATATCCTCTTTCTCGAGAATCTTTTGCACTCCCGGGTGTGTTTGATCAATGGTTCCATATACTTTTTTTGCTTCCTCTAATTTGTCATAGTAATATTTTTCTTCCAAAAGCAGTGTTCCATATATCTTGCCATCTTCTCCTTTTAAAGCAATTTCCTCTCCAGTTGAAAAATGTATTGCCTTCTCACGGTTGACAGGTAATGTGATCGGGATGCTCCAAAGCAGACCATTTGATAAATGCATGTGATCCAGTACATTTCGATATTCTTGTTGATTCATGAAGCCTGTTAATGGACTAAATCCTCCGTTTGCAATCAATTCTAAATCGGAAATGCTCCATTCCGAAATGGTCAAACTCGGTAAAGTCTCCGCTTTTTTTAAAGCCTGGCTTTTCTCTAAATCCGAAACTTCCCTATTAATTAATGTTCCTCCATGTGGGGCAATGCTAAATGTTTGGATCTCTTCTGTTTTCATACAATCATCCTTTCAGTGATGATTCGTTACAAGCACCCGCTGATATTGTTCCCTAAATTGTCCTGGAGAACAATTTACTTCTCTGCGAAAGAGTCGACTAAAAAATGCAGGATCATCATAACCAACTCTAATGGCGATATCGATCACTTTATCATTTGTTTCCATTAAAAATTTCTTCGCTTTTTCAATTCGAATATTCTGTAACATTTCAACGACTGTCTGATTTGTTTCCTCTTTAAATAAACGATTCAAATGGCGCGGACTGATTGTAAATAATTTACAGAGGGATGGGATCGAGATCTTTTGATCATAATTTCTAGACAGATATCCACAAACCCGCCGTACTAAAAGACGGTTAGAATCATTGACAGAGGAATGCGGTTGTTGGATCCGCTGTTCATTATAAATTCGCGATAATAAAATTAATAATTCCACTAATTGCAAACGAATCAACGTTGAAAAACAAGAACCTTCCCTCGTATACTCATACATCATTCCTTCCAATAAGGAATGCAATCGCTCAGTGTAATCCCCCTTTAAATTTAAGAGATGATGGAACCTCTCCCGACTATCTAAAAACGGGTGAATATAAAAATAATCCATCGATTGCGAAACTCCAAGCTCCTTTAACCAAGAATCCTGAATTAAATTGGGCAGGAATAGACAGTTAATAATATCGATCTTTTTTCCCTTTTCTATTTGAAAGGTGTGAACTTCTCCCGGGTTAATAATAAACACATCATTGGTTTGAATTTGATAGGACTGTCCTTCAAAAACATGTTTCGCTTCACCTTTGACAACATACACTAACTCAATAAATTCATGGGAGTGAGCAGGTGGAACATTCATCGCATCATGACGATATTGTTGAATCCAAAAAGGAAATTCATTATTTTTCATGTACTCTTGACTGCGATACCGAGCTGTACTCATCTCTAAACCTCCCTATCCAATTTATGGTTTATTTTTCAACCCCTTGTTCCACTGTTTGTACTTCAAGAGGATATTCAAAAAGTAAGGATCAAAGGCTAAATTCGCGACATCCTGTCGCAACGCCTTTGTGACCTGCGTCCTGCAGGCCTCCGGTAAAAATGACACTGCGATACAATGATCTTCGACTAAGTACCGACACGTCCTGTGTCGAACGTCGAAATCACCACATCCTGTGGTAGCTCGTTGGCTTGTTTCTGCGCCGCCTCGAACTTCCGACGCACAGGACGTGCTAGTGTCGGTGTTGCTGACAGGACGTCAGCGCCCTTAGCCGACGGGTCCTTTTTATCCTCCTTTTTGAACACGTACTTCAATCACTTCCCCGTTATTTTGCTGGGAACGAATAGCTGCCTCAATGACTGTTTGTGCAGCAAGTGCCTCCATGCCTGAACCACTGATTTCATCTGGTGCAACATTCAGCTTAATTTCGTTGATAAATGTTTGCAGTCTATTTTTGAAGGTGGCATTAAATCCTTCCATTCCTGTTAAAACCGAATTGCGAATAACCGTTAATTCTGATTGTTGATGCGGATAAAGCGTGACTTCATTATACACATCATCAATCACAAATCGCCCCTTAGTCCCCGCCACTTCACATTGCTCAATCGGATGTCGATTATCCATATCATAACTTCCAGTTAAATGGCCTACAGCTCCAGAGGAAAATTCCATATTAATAGAGGCCGTTGACCACACATTCCTTCCAGGTGCCTTCGTCATAAAGGCTTGCACTCGACGGATGTCTCCACCAAAATACCGCATCACATCAATCGAGTGAGGATGTAAAGCACGAAGATGAATCCAAGGCGTAGACTCATTTGGATTGCCAATCGTTAATTTCATATTTACATATAATAATGAACCGAGAGTCCCTTCTTCAATCCAATTTTTTGCTTTATTGGCTGTTGGCGCAAAGCGATGATTCAAGTTACAAGCAAGTCTTACTCCCTTCTCCTTTGCAAATGCAATCATTTCGTGTGCTTCGGATAATTGGTTGGATAGAGGCTTCTCCACTAATACATCTTTTCCCTTTTCAATGGCCATCATCGCTGGTGCAAAGTGATGGGATCCGTTTTCTATTCCGCCTGTTGCAATACTAACCACATCAACATCTTCATTTTCTAATAAATCATTAAAATCGGTATAAGATGTCACACCAAATAGTAGGGCGGCTGCTTCAGCCAGCTTTTCATCCAGATCACAAACCGCGACCAATTTGACATCAGGTATTTCTTGATAATAACGACAATGCAGTTTTCCAATATTGCGCAATCCGACAACAGCAACTTTAAGCAAAAACACCATTCCCTTCTGTACTAAGTGGAGATGACTGATAGGAATCAGGCATCTCCATGATTTTCTTGAGTTGTTAGCGATGCGGGCCAGGGTTCTTCGCGTTATTTTCGATTTGTTCGCGATGAACCGCGTTGGTCATTATACTTTCGATTCGTTCGCTTTTCCCTCTTCCTTTTTCTTTGCTTGTAGATCCTGTGCCGTTTCAATCGAACCGATATACATAGAATCATAGGCTTCTTGAGAAGATTTGAAAGGACCTTGATCTAGACCATGCCATTTTAGATTTGTGTACATTGGATTTGTTCGTCCTGTCGCATGTTCTCTTTTCGCAATATACGCTTCCATTCTTGCCGTCAATGCCTTAACGATCTCCGGCTCCCGATCTGCCACATTATTTAATTCAAGCGGATCTGTAAAAACATTATATAATTCTACTTCCGGTTTAAAATGAAGGTCAGGTTCCAAAGCACGAATAAGCTTCCACTCTGGTGTCCTCCAGCCATGCTTACGCATCCAGGTACATTCTGTAATATAAAATTCAGAAGTTTTTTCAAAACGACGATTATCCTTGTGTACGAGTGGTAATAAACTTTGCCCATCGAACGATATATCTGTTTGAATATCTAATAACTCTAAGATGGTTGGAGTTAAATCCTTGATCAATGTATATTCTTCCACTCTTTTTCCAGCAGGCAATTTCCCTGGGAATTTAAGAATGAGTGGAACAACGAGATTATGTTCATAAAGTCCATGATGATCATACCAACAATCATGTTCATTTAGTGTTTCTCCATGATCTGATGTAATAATAATCAAAGTTTCTTCCTCAATGCCTAAAGTTTGTACGCTTGTTAATATCTTTTGGATACAGGCATCCATATAAGCGATTGCCCCATCATATTGCGCATCCACATAATCGGCATCTGTACAACCTTCTGGTAACCAGGAAGTAATATAGTCCGCAAATGGTTTAAATTCCTTTAATTTCTCTAAAGATGTATTCGTCGGGTCGCATTCATTACCATCGTAAAATATCCGGTCAAAGGGTGCGGGTGGTAAATATGGAGAATGAGGATCCATATGGCGCATGAATAAGAAGAATGGCTGATCGTCTTCTACTAATCTTTTTAATTCAGGTATCGCCACTTTATTGAGATTTTCAGCTTTAGGGCTTTTCCCTGTTTCATCTGGACCCCATCCTGCATAATCCATATATTTCTGGAAACCTCGTGAAGATGGATTACCTGTAAATCCAATACAAGTTGTTTGGTATCCATGATCGCCAAGTATTTCTGGAAGAGTTTGTACATGCTCCCCTAATGGACCTTGATGACGGAGTGCCACCACATCTGTTCCAAAACAGTCCATCCCTGTTAGCATGGAAGCATAGCCTGGTGTGGTTGGAATGCTTGGACTGAAATAGTTTTCAAACAACACTCCCTCTTTGGCAAATTTATCGATATGCGGGGTCGTCAAACGTCCATATCCATAGGAACTCATATGATCTCTGCGCAGACTATCAATGCCAAACATAATAATATTCGGTTTTTTCATTCTTTCTCATCTCCTTTTGAAACAACGATTTTACTTTTTTACTAAGTTCGGTTTCCGGACACCTAATTTTTGTAGACAGGCATTTAAATAACCGTAGCTTTCTGCTGCGACAATGGAAACATCTGCCAAGGAGTGTTGGTTTGCCCCAATTACTTCAAGACAAACGGGCCCTTCATAATTTCCGTCTACCAATGCCTTGCAGTATGCGAATAAATCAATATCTCCGCGGCCACATGCTTGGTTTTGAATTTCACCCGGACCAGTCGTTCGGCCTTTACAATCACGAATATGCACATGTTTCATTCGACTTAACACTTTTGGCAATTCTTTCTCGGGATTTTCATTCCCACGATAAATATGACTCGGGTCCATATCAATTCCGAAAGCTGGTGAATCAATCTCATTCATGGCTTGTAATGTTGTTGGCGTATTATAGATGGCATTCCCCACATGGGCCTTCACGCATAATGTCACTCCGTACTCTTCGGCCTTTTTCGATAAAGAACGAAGCGTTTCAATTGAATGGAGCAAACTGTCTTCATCACCCGATTTGCCACCTGGACCTACATTAATAACGGGAATTCCTAATGCGGCCCCTGCTTCAAATGCTTTCGTTAGGCGCTCCTCATCTAATGTAGCCACTTCCATCGATAAAAAATCTAACCCGTTTTCTTTTACAATCTCTTTTAACTCTTCCGCCTGTTCACGCCAACGATCTAGTTCAAGATGTTCACACATCCCTTTAATCGCAGCAATTTCTACACCATCATAGCCACACTTGGCAATTTGTTTCGCAGCCGTAGCAAAATCAAAGTCTTTAAATAGCACAGAATTGACACCTAGTTTCATGATTGGACGCCTCCCGGAATTTTTTCTAAATCTTTTACATCAACAATCGTTCCCGTCTCCCATGAGCGGATCGCTGCTTCAATAATTGTCTGCGCTTTCAATGCATCTTCCCCAGAACCGTTTACCCGATCGTATGTTACACCTGAATTGATTTGATCCACAAAGGAATTAATGCGACTTTTGAATGTCTCCGGAAAAGCCCGCATGCCACCCAAATAACTATATTTTTCCGTTTCAATACTATGGCGTGGATAATAAGTTAAATGCTCACAGGCATCTTCCAAAATAAAACGTCCCTTCGATCCAACCACCTCACATAGTTCTAATCCATAACTTGCGCCTGCATCATAACTTCCGACTAGATTCCCAATCGCTCCATTCTCAAATTCCAAAATGATTTGCGCATTCGACCAAATCGCCCGACCTTCCCCTTTCATCATGAACGCCGCTACTCGTTTGACATCTCCACAAAAATAACGAATCACATCAAAGGAATGGGGATGCAGGGCACGGAGATGAAACCATGGTGAACTTTCCACAGGATTATTAATCCACATTCGCATATTAATCATATGGATTTTCCCTAAGCGTCCAGCTTCAATCCATGACTTCGCCCGCTCCGCAGCTGGCGTAAAGCGATGATTCAGATTGACCGCGTAAGGAATTTGTTTATCCCGCGCAAGATCAACCATTTCTTGAGCTTCCTCAAGTTTATTGGAAATTGGCTTTTCCCCTAATACCGGAATACCAGCCCTAAGTAGTTCCATTGTTGGCGCATAATGTTCACCACCATTTTCCTCCCCCTTAGTGCAGACACTTACTAAATCTAATTCAATCCCACTTGCAAGCATTTCTTTGACACTGTAAAAAGCTCTTGCATCATATTGTTGGGCGGCTTTGTCTGCTTTCTCTTTGATAATGTCGCAAACCGCCACAATCTTCGTATCCGTATTTTCCATGTAAACTGGGGCATGCGTATTCCCAATATTCCCTACACCGACAATCGCTACTTTTAATGTCATGAAATCATCCTCTTTTAATTTATTTTATTCAACGGAGTAACCCGTTGTTGTACACACGATTACTTGGCGCAAAGCGACTTTGCTCATGTTGACAAATTACGATCAGTCTTAATCAAGGCTTTTCTAATTAATATGATGGTAAGCGTTTTCTAAATTAGGTATTTCTCTCTGTTGTTTTATCTATATACTACAGAGATTTAATAGATGCTACATTGTGGATTCTGCCAAGTTCATGGTCAATTCGGACAATTTTTTAGAATTCACAATTCTAAACATTGTCGTTTATATTGAGTTGGAGTTAAAAGGCGATGATTTTCCGGTTGTTTATAGAAAGGAGAGCGTAATCCCTCAATAAGTTTCAATCTAGGGATGTCACTTTCGAGAGGACATCCCTAGTCCGATTATTTAAGTGTCAATGATTGTTTCTCAAACCGTAAAACACGATCACGTATATCACAGCAATTATTTAAATTCACATACTCCATAATAAAGGGAATACCTTCCGTATACTGATGATATAGTTGGAAAAATAATGGCCAATTAATATCTCCATCTCCAATGGCACGTCCATATGCATCATTAACTTTACGATCTTTCCCATGGAAATAAGCAATATAAGGAGCCAAATATCTAAACATATCTTCTTCAGATTGATTGGCAATCAAATTGGCTGGATCTAAAAGGACTTTAAGATGATTTGAACCAATTTGTTTGATCAAATCTACTGTTCGTTTCGCACTTGGGATAATATCTAACACACATGGTTCTAGGGCAATCGATATATTATAACTCTGCGCCTTTTGCACAAGCTGACCTAGGCGATCTTTAAATAGCTCAAAAGCAGATTCATAGGTATCAGCATTGATTCCCCTTTTTCCTGGAATAAAGCCACATTCTGTCGCAACATAAGGAATATTATTGATAGCAGCAATCTCCATCAATCGCTCAAAATAAGCTAAGTTTTGTTGTGCCTCCCCTTCGTCTAGCTCTAATAGATTCGTAAATACACCAATTGCTGTTACCTCAATCCCATATGCTTGATATACATCAATAATTTCCTTACTTTTCTTATTTGTAAGTGTTGTTAAATCAGATCTACCATTGTACACCCAATAATTAGAATCGGTTTGTGAGAAACATAATTCCGTCCACTTAAAACCCTCTTTTGCCAAAAATTCTGCTGTTTCCTTATTACTCATTTCGGGAAAGCTTCTTGATACCACGCCTACATCCATTTATATCCCTCCATCATTTTGATTGCTTTACGTCTCTAAACCTTTTCTTCGCTCTCCAGCTATATGCTATAAGCAAACATGCCAAACTTATAGCTAGTTCTCCTCCACGCAGAAATACACTACTCCATTCTGAATGACCAATAAATAATAATCTTGAAACATTACAAAGAAATAACAACAGAATTTGGTAGCCGCAAACGATCAAAAAAGTACTAAATAATTTACGACTTTCCAAGCTTTTAGTTAATTTATAATGGATAAGAAACACATAAATGAGCCAACCAATCCCTAATAACACAAAAGAAAAATTATCGACTGCCGGTATTTTCCATTTATCAAAAGAAAGGTACAAAAGATAAGTCATCAATGTATCTCTTATTACAAACCAAAGACCCAATGCTATTCCGGCTGATATGGTGGCTAATCCCAATACTGTTAGCTTCAGTATCGTTGCTTGGCCCTTGGAGTCATTCTTCATTTGGAAGTTGATTCCTCCATTGTCGACGTGTTTTTTCAAGATCTGAAAGCAATATGGAACGGGTCTCTTCACTTTCAACTAAATTCGTTTTTTGGATATAACGGACTAAGCGTTGCAATTTTTTTGAATATGATTTTTGAGCTGTCTTCTCTATGCGTGAGGCCTTCTTAGTATTACCTTTTGCTTCTAAATTCTTTATTTTCATTTGATATTGTCTTGACCACTTTTCCGGAACCTCACCATTTGTTACCTCTTCTAATACAAGATGTTTTTCTCCAATATATTTTTTCGCAAACACATTCATACACCAAATAGAGCCTAACATAATTAGGAGTAGTGAAATTGCATACATAATCACTAGCAGAAGAATCATATGGCAACAGAGCCTTTCAAATCCAAGTCTTTGGCAAAATGGCAAGCCACATGATGACCTTCACTAACTTCTTGGAGGACTGGGCTTTCCACCTGGCAAATCTCTTTAACATATGGACAACGCGGATGAAAATAACACCCTGTTGGAGGATTAGCTGGATTAGCTACTTCACCTTTCAGAATAATTCTTTCCTTCTTTATTCTTGGATTTGGAACAGGTTTTGCAGATAAAAGGGCCTCTGTGTATGGATGCTTCGGAGTAGAAAATAATGTCTCCGTCTTTGCCATTTCGACCATCTTCCCGACATACATGACACCTACCCGATCAGAAATATGCTCAATAACACCTAAATCATGTGAGATAAATAAATAACTTAACTGAAATTCCTTTTGTAAATCTTCTAATAGATTAATAATTTGTGCCTGAATTGAAACATCCAAGGCAGAGACGGCCTCATCACAAACTATAAATTTCGGATTAGTTGCAAGCGCCCGAGCAATTCCTATACGTTGTCTCTGTCCTCCACTAAAGGCATGGGGATACCTTTCCAGATGACGACTATTTAATCCAACAATCTCCATCAATTCTTTTACCCTTGTTTTTAATCCCTCCCCTTTAGCCATTCCATTACAGATTAACGGTTCGCCAATTATATTTAATACTGTCATTCTTGGATTTAAGGATGAATAAGGATCCTGAAAAATCATTTGCATATCCCTTCTAATATCTCGTAATTCTTTATAATCCAATGTTGTTACATCGACTATTTGACCATGGCGATTTTTAAATTTGACCTCCCCACTAGATGGTTCAATTGCCCGTAATAATCCTTTTCCCAGTGTCGACTTTCCACATCCAGATTCCCCAACAAGCCCAAATGTCTCCCCTTGATTCACATAGAAGGATATATCATCCACAGCCTTTACTTCACCAACATGTCTTCTAAAGAAACCTTTTTTAATAGGAAAGTATTTGTTCAGAGATTCGACTTCCAGTATTTTATTCTCCATTATTTTGACCTCCTTTCTTTTGATTCTGATTCACTTTGACACATCTTACATAATGGCCATCCTTAACTTCCACAAGAGGAATTTCAACAACATTACATAAACCATCTTCAGCAAGTTGACATCGGGAATAAAAACCACAACCCTTTGGTAAATTAATTGGAATCGGAACTACTCCTTCAATGGAATCTAATGGTTCATCTCTTTTTCCCACAGTTGGGATAGATCGCAGCAATCCTTGAGTATAGGGGTGTAATGCACCGAAAAATAAAGTATCGACATCTGTGTATTCCACTACCTTTCCAAGGTACATAACGGCAACTTCATCAGACATTTCAGCGATTACTCCTAAGTCGTGAGTAATAAAAATAACAGCTGAATTAAAATTATCTTTTAGCTGATTAATCAAATCTAAGACTTGCGCTTGCACAGTGACATCTAAAGCAGTTGTTGGTTCATCCGCAATCAAGATAGACGGATTGCAACATAGAGACATCGCGATCATAGCCCTTTGTCTCATTCCCCCAGATAATTCATGAGGATATTGTTCCATTCTTTGTTCGGGATTTGACATTCCTACTTTCTTCAATGTATCAATTGCAATTTTTTTAGCTTCCTTCTCATCTCCTGTAATATGCAAGAGAATAGCTTCAACCAATTGGTTTCCAATTGTGTAAATAGGAGAGAACGCCTTCATCGGCTCTTGAAAAATAACGGCAATTTCTCCACCACGTATTGCCCTTATTTCTTTTCCTCTCGGATTAAGTTCCGCAATATTCACAATTTGTTTTTGTTGATCATCTCTACGAAATAGTATATCTCCATCGGCTATTTTCCCTGGGCTCTCAACAATTTGGAGAATCGCCTTTGTGGCAACGCTTTTCCCACTACCACTTTCCCCAACAATACCGAGCGTTTTCTTTCTCTTTAATTTAAAATCTACTCCACTTACGGCTTCCAATATTCCTTCCTCTAATGGAAAATGGACATTTAAATTAGAGACTTCTAAAAGAACCTCATCATCCTCATGGATAGTAGAGGCAATTGTAGCTTTCTTTTCAAGCACAACTGACTTTTTTCTCATTCCCTACTCACTCCTTTATTTATAAGGATCTGCTGCATCACGCAAACCATCTCCAAGGAAGTTAAACACTAACACAGCAACAATGATAAATGCAGCTGGCCACAACAACCACGGGTGGTGAGCTAAATTTTCCAATTTCTGAGATTCCCCTAATAACACTCCCCAACTGACTACAGGGGCCTGTAAACCCAGTCCTAAGAAACTTAATGAAGTTTCCCCCAAGATGGTCGTTGGGATCGAAATTGTCACATTAATAATGATATAGCTAGCAAATGAAGGAACAAGATGTTTCATAATGATCCGAAAGTTACTTGCTCCAGCGAGCCTTGCTGCCATTGTAAAATCCTCTTCACGAAGAGAGAGAATTTTTCCGCGAACAACTCTCGCTAGTCCAGTCCAACCAATAATCGATAAAATCATTACCATCCCTAAATATATTTTGCTTGGTGACCAACTTGATGGTAATGCTGCGGCTAATGCCATCCATAAGGGGATCGTTGGAATACACATTAATAAATCAATTAAACGTTGAATAATCGTATCTACAATCCCACCAAAATAACCAGAAATACCTCCTAGAACGACTCCAAGAATCACAACTAAAATAATTCCTAAAAAAGCAAAAGAAAGCGAAATCCTTGAGCCATGTAAAATTCTGCTAAATAAATCACGCCCAAGCGAATCTGTTCCCATTAAGAAGAAGGGAGCATCCGCATTTTCTAGACCAATAATATGGCGATTTGTTTTAAACAGCCCCCAAAATTTATATTCAGTCCCCTTAGTAAAAAAATGTAGATAATAAGCTTTGGAAGGGTCTTCTGTAAAAGTCTTTCGAAATGTTTTTTGATCCATTTCTTCTTTGAGATCATAAACAAAAGGACGTAAACTAAAGCCATTTTCAGGATGAACAAAATGCAAAGTTTGTGGAGGTGCATATTTATAATCAGAGAATCGTTCTAATGGAATATGCGGACTCAAAAATTCAGCAAAAGCAGCTAAAATCAACAAAACCAGTAAAACTGGTGCGGATATAATCGCTAATTTATGCTTTTTAAATTTCATCCACATTAATTTCCATTGTGAAGCAACTTCATAATGTTCATCTGTATTTTGATTCGGCTGAACGGGAACTTGTTGATTATTCGTAGTAATCTCGGGATTCACTCTTCCACCCCTCCAAATCTTATTCTCGGATCTAACCAAGCTAATAAAATATCAGATATTAATGTGCCAATGATGGTGAGAATACTTAAGAGTAAGATAAAGCTTCCAGCTAAATACATATCTTGATTCATTAAGGCTTCCAATAACATAGGTCCTGTTGTCGGTAAGTTTAAAACAATCGACACAATCGCTTCCCCCGATATGATGGCCGGAAGTGTCCAACCAATTGTACTGATAATCGGATTGATCGCCATGCGGACAGGATATTTAAATAATAATTTTTTCTCCTTCACTCCCTTTGCCCGTGCTGTAATCACATATTGTTTTTGTAATTCGTCTAGAAGCATTCCGCGCATGACTCTAATTAAGCCTGCTGTCCCTGACACAGCAATAATAAGAACAGGTACCCAAATCCTTTGCAACATATCTAGGATTTTATCGATACTCCATGGTGCTGACACATATTCAGGAGAAAATAACCCTGTGATTGCCACCCCTGTATGAACAAACACCGTATAAATGACAAATAAAGCAATCAAGAAATTAGGTATAGCCAGTCCAATAAAACCAATAAATGTAAAAATATAATCAAAAATAGAATATTGACGGATAGCAGAATAAATCCCGATTGGAATGGCAATAATCCAAGTGAGAATTAACGTTAGTATAGAGATGACAATCGTTAATCCAAGCCGTTCGCCAATCACATCACTTACTGGTTCATTCCATGTAAAGGATCGTCCAAAATCACCATGTAAAACAATATTTTTTATCCAGATAAAATATTGCGCATACATTGGTTTGTCAAGTCCATACTGTCTTTGCAAACTCATAATCGTTCCTTCCGACACTTCCGTTCCTGACAACTCAAGTTGATTAATATACGTTGTGAGATAATCACCGGGAGGTAGTTGAATTAAAGCAAAAGATATTATACTAATGGCGATGATTAGTGGAATCAATTGCAAAACGCGATGTCCGATATAATGTAACATCCTATCCTCTCCTTTCTATGAAAAGCGCAAGACAGCTAAAGCTAAATTCAACATTAATCGAAAGTTATACTTCCTCTTTTTCAAGAAAAACAGGAGGAAAACTTAGGTAGTCTTGTAATATTAATCGACTCCCTAAGTTCCTTTACATTATTCTTTAAAAAACATTTGCTCACCCGCGAAATTAATGGCAATCGCTAAGCCACCGTCCGTTACATTTCCCAAATTAGCATTCACAATTAAAGGCTGCTTAACATGTTCAATATGCACAAAATAGTAAACATTTTCATGCATTTCTTGTCGTAATTCATCCATAATTTCAACAGCTCTTTCTGGATTACTCACATTCATTTCTGCCATTAAATCATAAAATTTCTTTACATTTTCTGGTGGTTCTTCCCCTTTCTTCCCGCCTGAGTTTCTCCAACTTTCCCATTGCCGTCCCCAAAATCCCGTTCCTAAATCTTGCATATAATAAAGTGGTGTATGTGTCCACATAATTGATGCTTGTAGATCATTTGCTTCGTTTTTATTCCCCCAAAGGCTTTCATCGATCGTTTTAACTGTTACATGGATACCGATTTCTTTCCACATTTCTGTCAATAGTTCTGCAAGAGGTACAATATCAGGTGCAGCTGCTTGAACTTCAAATGGAATAGTAAAGCGTTTACCATCTGGTCCCATTCGATAACCGTCTGAATCTTTCTCCATTCCCATTTCATCCAACAGCTCATTAGCTTTATCAATGTTAAAAGTACTATCAATAATCGTCGATGGCTCAGCAAATCCAAAATAGAGCGTTTCAATAATTTCTTCACGATCAATCGCATAATTTAGGGCTTGTCTAAAACGTAAATCTTGTACAACTTCACGCCAGACTGGGTCCTCGTACGTCAAATTCAAGAAAACATCGCTTGGAGTGTTATGCAAATCAGCCAAAATCGCCTTATACCCGCCTTGCTCTTCATTCTCACGGTAAACAGGCATTTTGGTTAATGCTGTAGCTTCACGATTGAAGTCGACTTCTCCAGCAATAACTTTCAAAGCAGTCACTTCTGTATCTTGTACAATTGCACTCTTCAAAGTATCAATATAGGGAAGCTGATTCCCTTCTGCATCGACTTTGAAATAATAAGGATTTCGTTCAAATGTAACATGTGTTTTTGTCTTTTCCTTTGGTAACCACGGATATAAAACAGGAAAATCTACTGCGTTGGAATGATTTAATTCTCTTTCTGTAATGTCAAGATAGTTAAAATTATTTACCCAATCCGTATCTTCTCCTTCGGCAAAATCATTTTCTTTAATACTCTCTTGTAATTCTTGTGGATCTGCATAATCTTTGTGAAATTTCTTTAAATAATGAGCTGGTTTTAACAAATCGGCATATCCTCGCCAACTTTGAATGGCCAAGCTAATTGGAAATCCTCCATTCGGTTCATCAAAAGAAATTTTAAAAGTATTTTCATCGACAATCTCTAATTTCATTGGCGCGCCATCTACATTGCCTCCCGAATGAAGCCATGCGGGTAGAATTGGTGTTATCTCCTCATTAAATTGCACATCTTCAATAGCAAATCTTACATCCTCTGTTGTAACTGGTTCACCATCTGACCAGCGTAATCCCTCTCTCATATAAAATGTGAATTCTTTTTCATCATCAGAGACCTCATAGTCTTTCAGAACATTTCCTGTAACCTCTTCTCCCAAAATTCCTGGCGTATTTAGGAGTGGTTCATTATTCATAACAAATAAATCAGGATCCCAGTCGACACTTTGTGCAACAGTGTTTAATGTTCCACCATATTTCCCGATTTCAACAGTAAGTTGATCTGATGGTAATTCATTTGGAATCTTTGGTTCCTTTGGTAGCCGCTCTTTAACTGGTGGAAGGTCCCTTTCATCCAGCATCGGTGCCTGCTCAAACTCCGTAATATCTGTTACATCTACCACTTTTTCTTCCTCTTTCACCGTGTCTTCTTTCTCAGAATCTTTTGCAGTGCTGGATGGTTCATTTTTGGGTGTACATCCCCCTATGGCCATTGATAATACGAGTAAAAAGATGAAAAATAGTTTGATCGAGCCCTTCATTTTCTTCCTCCTCTACAACTTTTTCGACTAATGTTGACGCAATACTCCGTCATTTAACTGCAAATTCCCCCTTTTTTTATATAATTGTCTATAATAGACAATTTCCCAACAAGTCTGTTAGGAAATTGTTCTATCAATTAGCCCTTACCTAAATCTATTTTTTCACTATCCCATCAATCCTCATTCGACTTGGATTCCGCTTCCACTCATCCCAAGTCAATCCATATTCCTCTAAAACTTTTTGTATCCTTCTCTTAAAGGGTAGACCTTCTGTTCTTAAAATGTATTTCATCGGATCTTCCTTTTCTCCAATCTTCCCCTTTAGCCAGTTATGCAAGCGAGTCTGAAAGATATGTGCCTGTTCTGGAAGAGATTCTACGAGATTTGTCGTTTCGTTAGGATCAATTAGTAGATCATATAACTCAGCAGGCGGGCGGGTAAATGGACCGGCATCATAGGTTTCAATATATTTAAATCTTTCGGTTCGAATGCCCCTAGCGGCTTGCCAAGCACATTCAGATAGATATATTTCTTTATGTTGTTTTTCTTTTAGTCCCTCAATTAGTGGAACTAGGCTCCTTCCGTCCAAATCGTTAGGCATATCTAGTTGCAGCCATTCTAATATTGTCGGCATAATATCTGCATGCTGAACAAGGGACTGAACTCTGTTGTTGCTTGGAATTTTATTTGGCCACCGCATAATCATCGGAATATGAACAGTTTGATCATATAATCCACAATGATCCCAATAAATATCATGCTCTGTCAGACTTTCACCATGATCACCAAATAAGATTAATAGTGTATCTTCTTTTAGTCCCTCTTCCTCCAAAAACAAATCTAATTCTTTTAATAAATCATCTAAGTAACGAATCTCCGCATCATATAAAGCATTCATATAATTTGTATCTGTAATCCCATCTAGCAAGTCATAGTGATGATATTTAAAAAACGGATAAGCTGCATGGTTAAAGGCAGGTTCCATGCTATTATTCGCGGGGTCATAAGGATCTTTTCTTTGATCATAAAAGGAAGGAATATAGCTCTTAGGTGGCAAATAGGGAGTATGTGGATCCCAATAATGTAAGAAAAGGAAAAAATCCTCATGCTTATGTTCTTTGATCCACGGTTTTGCCAATGCATTGATATTCTTACCGTCAATCCATCTTGTCGGTTGTTTTGAATTGATATAATAACGATACCCTCTTGCAAACCATTCTTTTAAATTATATAAATTGTCGACTGCTGCAGTTGTAAAGCCACTTTGCAGTAATGTAGCCGGTAACCATTGTTGGTCTTTTGATAAATAGGTAGAAGCAGCCCCATGGGAGACAACCCCAGTTGTTAATCCTACTTTTCCAGTAAAAATGCTCGTATGGGCTACTTCTGTCGGTATGTCCGACGCGAAAGCGTTTTTAAATAAGGCACCTTCACTAGCAATTTTATCTATATAGGGACTAGTCGGTGAAGTGTATCCATAACACCCTAATCGATCCGCCCTTAAAGTGTCCAAAGAAATAAAAATCATTTTCATCTAGGTCTCCCTCATTTCAAAACGTAATCCATCTCTATTCAAAAATGTTAGTTATCATTTTACTAATGGATTAGCAATAAGTCGTGGTCAATTAGGACAATTCTTTTGGCTTATCCAGCCAAAAGCTGGTTATATTTCCGAATATCTGTTTTTTTCTTTATTTTTTTAGATACAGCTAATTAGCCGAAGGCTACCAAACAAAGCGGAAACTTCTATTTGGATTCTAAAGTGAAAAGAGGCTGTCTAGGAAACTAGGGTAGAAACGTTCCGTAGCTCCTAGTTGTCAAAGGTCCCTAAAACGACAACACCGATGGGAAGATCATCAACTAAGACTCTGAAATGAATGACAGTGAATCAAAGACAAATATTCGCGCATCTTGACGACAAACTCAATCTGCAGCGTCCTTACTTCTTTTCCACTTATAATTCCTGTACCGCACAACGTTTTTGTATTGCTTCTTATTGACCGGAGTCTGAAGTGATGCCATTGGCATAGGAGGCTTTTTAGGGATTCTCGACTTTTAGCCCTCTTTATTCGTCAATTAGATCTTTATTTACTTTTCTTGCCACTTCAGAATGAGGGAATCAGCATCTTTCTCTAGCACCTCATGGAGTTCTTTAGGAATCGAATTGTTTGTCAACTGGAAATCAATCAATTGCTTGAAGCTTTTCATATGTTTTATCACCTTTGCAGCCATACCTTTTTTCTCAAATTGACCTACTGCTATCAAATGAGTACTTAAGGAACGATAGTCTTTCTCAGATAACTCTCCCTTATGCTTTTCAAGGATGGACTGCATATAAGAACTATCAAGATCATCTAAAGCTAAAAGTCCATCTATAGCTGACTGTAAAGCTGTAATCTCCATGTTCAGTTCCTCTTCTGTTGTTACTTCTTTAAGAGATTTCTCTGCAGCCAAAATAGCTCTTTGCAAGGCGGTATATGTGTTTTCCGTATACTTTCCTTCATTCTTAATTGATTTAGCTTCATCGAGTAGCTCCACAAGTTTAGAATCATCTAGTTCAGGTTGCATCTCTACAGCAGTTGCTAAGCTTACTTCATCAATTAAAAATGAACCATCCCAATTATCTATTGTAGTTGATTGAATCCAAACTTTTATACGATCAATCGCTTCTTTCCCTTGCCATTTTTCTAGATTTAAAGCAATTTGCTTCCACTCATTTTCATCCTTGAATGAATAAATGCCTTCCGCATAATTTTCTCCATTATAAACTTTCACTTTGGCTGTATACAGTTGATCCTTAGGTGCGTTGGGGATTTTTAATCCAAGGCTTAAATAGGGGTTAGCCTCAGCATCTATTGGCTTATCTAGTTTTATATCAGCTCCCCGCCAATATTTAGCAAATGTATTAAAATTCACTTGTAAAGAACCTTTTCCAGCCAATGAATCTTTGATATTCCAATCTATTGACCGCGTATTATCTGCAGGCTCCCATAGACCAATCCCATCGTCAAAATCCGCTATTTTCTTCTTATGCCACTGTTTTTTCACGACCCCTGTTTCAACAGCAACTGGGAGTTGTCTCTCCGCTAATAGTTCAGGGTCAAAGTTTGGTATCATCTCTTCCCAACTATCAATACCAATAATTGGCTTTGCGAATTCCGTTACCTCTAAAGAACGTTCTGTATCAATATATTTCATTACATCATAAATAAATTTCTTATCTTGTGGAGTACTATTTCCTACATCCGCATACGTCCATAATCCTAGATGGAGTCCATATTCTTCCTTGTGGTCAACATGCCTGTGCAGAATAAAGGAATCAATACCATCTAAAAATTTAGATTTATAATAGGCGAGCGCATAGGCTGCCGCTTGTATTTTTTGTGATTCTAGTGAATTATCAAGACTATGAAACCCTTGCTCAGACAATATTATTCTTCGCATGTCACCATCAAATAAATGGTCGTTCTGTTTCATATAATCGACTAACACTTCTAGGTTTTTGAAGGTGATGACATCAGTATCAAAATTGTCCCCAGCATTTGGGTCTTTCCAAAAAACGGGATCCATGAGATTTTCTGGATAAGGATGATAAGCTATATTCCAAGCAATATCTCCTTCGGAACGAATAAACTGGAGTAACATATCAACGATATCTCTGCCATCATAACTCCACATCGCCCCTGCCGGTATATCCCGATCCCAACTATGTGTTAAGGAAACATAAACTCGGCCATTTTCATAATTACTTTTGACAATTGTATTAGTCAATCTTAAGGTTTGAGCATATTCTTTTATATACTCTGTAACAAGTTTCGGCCCCATATTATTCCATATCTGATTTTCATCGACCTCATTACCGACAATAAAATTTACAGCACGTCCATATTTTTCATCTGTACGGGTATAACGCTCAGCTAAGAAGTTTGTAATTGCTTTATAATATTTGACACCCATTGAATTCGCCGTATTCATCGCATATACAGTACCTCCCGATTCTGCATCTGGATGAATTAAATGTTCATTTGGTGAGTCAGGATCCATTTCATTATAAAGAATTAATATTAATGAAACGACATTATTATTGTCTGATAGACTTTTTATGCTACTATCCAAACTTCTCACGTAGTTTTCTTTAAAATAAAATGTCTCCCCTTCGAAATCATAGACGATTGTATCATCTGGATGATTATGTTCCTTATATAACATTGAATTATACGAAACGTTAATCGCAGCGTGGCTTACACCTAATTCCTCGGCATCATCTGTCATTTGCACTTGTAAGCCCTTCTTACTTTTCCCTTGTGGGAACGGATAGTCATTTTCCGCTAATTTCTCGGGATTTGTTATATAATGTGGGCTATCAACAAATGATATTTCCCCTGCTTGATTGTTTAAGGTGACAACAAATTTCGAATATAAGCGGCTATGGCCATTTTCATTTAAAGGAAAATCAAATGTAAAGGTAGCTTCAGCTTCCTTTTTGGCAATAGGCGTTAAGTCAGCAATATCGTCTAGCTTTTCATACGTTTGTAATTCATACAATCTTAATTCAGCCTGAGGATTAGCTTCTAAATATTGCTGGTCCACCATTCCGCCAATTTGAATTGAGTCTCTATTCGTAAGTTCGCTTACATCAATTCGCCCTTGGTAATCATCATCAATATTTAACGATATATCCAGTTTAAATTTGTCTATAATTAAAGATCCACTTGGTGTGGTCATGATGGGTTCAATCCGAAATTGCTCCAAAGTCCCTTTCCATTTTGGATTACTCGCAAAACTAAATTGATAGTTAATAAATTCTGTCGATGATTCAATCTCAAAAACTTTTGATTTTTCCTCATCCCATTTTGGATCTTCGTCAGTAATCCAAGAAATTCTCACTTGCTGAGCATCTGTCGTGTTTTGCATTGGAACGACTAATGTATCCGCAACAGACAGATTTTGTAACAATCGTGGTGACTCTAAATACGTATTTTGATCAGATATTTCATAATGGAGCGCTCCATCTTGAACATGTAAACGACCATTTTGAGCCATAAACCCTTCTGTTTCTCCATCGACGGAAAATTCTAAATCTAAAATATTGGTTGCTACAATATAATCAATTTGGAAACGTCCATTCCAACTGTCATAACCCGGATCCCCGGGGGCGACTCCTTCTAAATCAAAGTTTTGCAAAAATGAAATGTCTATTTTGGTAATAGAGTCTCTATTTTCCCAGTCTTTAATATTTAAAAATAATGGGTTCCAAGTATTCGGATTCATTTTCGTTATTGATTCAAACACATCGTCTCCACTGTACAACCGGATCTTAAGAAAATAATCAACAGACTGCCAAGCCCAAGAGTTTGCGGCTAAGGCGAAATAGTTATACTCCGACAAATCTAATGGTTTGTCCAACTCTCGATAAATCGTCCTCCATTCATATACTTTTACATCTTCTGGTACTTGCTCTAAAACACCGGCCCCTTCGTAGACAGGCCCTTGCGCCATACTTGTAGCATAGTTGATCTCTTTCGTATTTTCTCCCGGCTTCCATTGTGTGGCTTGTTCTGGTGTATTAAAGTCATTAATGACTTTTTCTGCATAAATGGCGCTCCCTGTCCTGTAATTGTCTGATTCTACGATGTCGGGATGATAAGGTCCTGCCAAAACCGTTTGTCCAAAGGCGAGTTGGATGATCATGACTAAAACGATTCCTACCAAATAATTTTTCATGCGCTTCATATCAATACTCCTTCCTTATTCATTCCGACACAGATTACTCTACAGCTTGCCAACGGTCGTAAGCATCTTGATGAATTTGAACATATCTATCTACCTTCATATTTTCTAACTTCTTGATATACTTATCCCAACCATCTAAAGATTGCACCCCTGTAATAAATTGAGCCTCCATCCGCTCCACATAATCCTCGATATCTGTTCTAATTTGAATTAATTCATCCCTTTCCTCTTGGGTAAAATGTACAATCGGAAAAGTTGATTTGGCATAAGGTCTTACACTTTTATTAGTCTCTTGCATAATATGATAGTTTAATGGTTCAAACTCATCTTGTTTATACAGTTCAAGAGTTTGTATAGGAGCATGAATTCTTGGGTGTGTAGTGACAGGTGTATAGGTATTTCTATATTCATCTCTAGTCATTCCCTCAGGGATTAATATTTTTAATCCTTCTTTATTGTCAACATATTCAAAGTGCTCCCCCTCTTCACCATAATTTAAAAAGATTGCCCCTTCATCACTGTAGAAATGATCAACCCAACGGATAGTAGCTTCTGGATACTCATTAGCACTAGTGATCGCAAAGACTCCTGTTGCTACTAAAGAGTGTCTTGTTGCTAACTTTTCATTATTCACTTCCGAAGTTAATGGCGGTAAAGCAACATATTCTTCATTTCTCTCTACACCAACAGTCAGAAAAGGACCTGCATCATGAAATACACCAAGTTGTCCATTCTCCCCTTTTCCATTTACCTGCTGTTTATTTTGTGAATATGCTTCAGGATCCAACAGTTTTTCCTTATACAACGTATTCATGTAAGATAAAAACGCTTTATATTCCTCTTCTATAGGGGCATATCTTACTTCACCGGAAGTAACGTCCAGATGTCCAGTAAATCCAAAATGGTTTAACATAGCACCAGCTATATTGACGTCCTGTGAAGCAATCATGGGTATTTCATCTGCTTCTCCATTACCATTTGGATCCTTTTCTTTAAAAGCCTTCAAAACATTATATAGATCATCTGTTGTTTCAGGCATTTCAAGCCCAAGATTTTCCAACCATACTTGATTGATCCAGATTTTCGGGTATGGACCAAAACCTATTTCTGTATCTACAAATGGTAATGAATATATATGACCATCTGCTGTAGTAATGGAACGAGCTACTTCTTTATTTTCTTCTAATAGCTTTTGAAGGTTGGGAGCATATTTTTCAATTAAACCTTCTAACGGAATTAGCTGTCCTTGGGAACCGAATTTCGCCTCTTCCTCCTGTGTTAATCCCGCACCGAATAATACATCCGGTAGATCTCCACTGGCAAAAGCTAAATTCAGTTTTTCTCTGATATTCGCGGAATCTGGCGTATTAAATTCAAATGCAATATTGGTTTTCTCCTCATATATTTTAAATACGTCAAGTTCATCCCATGTTTGAGATTGCGTTGCGCTTGATGCTCCCATCATGTTCAAAGTTATCTTTTCATCGACCAATGGGAAACCTTCAGAGTTAAAGTTTTCTGAGGATTCTCCGGATTGATTACCTTTATCCGTTTGTCCTTCCGTTTTAGCGTTTGTACATCCGGCTAGGATGCAAATAAATATTACTAATAATGCTACATAGTACCTTTTCTTCATTAAATACGCCCCCATTTTTAGTAAATTTCACGCACTCTATTAAAAATATAATTATTAAGGATTTAAAACTAAATAATGTCAAATTATTCTAACTTCAGGTGGGGCAATTACCTTTGTCGCAAGCTCCCCATTTTTCTCTTTATTTACCTGCACATAAATAGCTCCAAAAGGCGTGCTTATTGAACCAGAACAATATCTTAATTCAGCTAACGGCAGAGGCTTGAAAACAACCTCCCTAAATCCTGGCTTCATCGGTTTGATCCCTAAGATATAACGACTGATCCATTGAACCGGGGTACTTGACCAACTATGGCATAAGCTCATCCGATAAGAATCATAAGCCGTATAAGTAGTTTGATTATGATGAAAATCACGCTTCCCTGTTAATATTGAACTTTCCCAAAAAGTTGTACTATCTTTTTCAAGCATATATCCCCAAACAATTTGGAGCACATTCCATGCATGTTCTTGTAATCCAAATTTTGAACAACACTCTGCCAGCCAAAAGGCGGATAGAGGCGAAATTGGATTAGTAGGTTTATATGTCTTCAGAAACTCAATCGCCTTTGTATCGGAAACAACACCACTTAAAATCCCCATTAAAGGAATAATTAAAGCTTGGCTATTTACTAAAAAGTCTTCTTCCTTTAAATTGGGTTCTTGCCATTTTACTGGACTACCTAGCTCGGGAACATATGCGATCAATTGATTCAAGTTTTTCTTCGTGATCATAAGGAGAGCATGAAAGGCGTTCCAATATTCCTCCTCTTCCATTGGCACCCATTCTAAAAAAGGAGCATGCTTTTCCTTAAAAAATCCTGTATCAGATTCTATATTATCCGTTACCCATTGGAGATGCTTCTGAATATCTTCTTTCATCGCAAGGATAAACTCCTTATCCTCCGTGTGTAAATAATATTCCCAAACATTATTAAACCACCATAGTGTATACGATGGTATACTATTCATCCAATAACCGTATGGAGTTCCATGGCCAAGTTCAACAATTGATCGTTTCAAAACCTTAAAATCGTCCCATAAAACATAATCCGCTTTGGCTGCCATGTAGTAATCATAAACCCAATTCAAGCGGTCTCGTTTAATACCATCCCATAATCCAAGTTGATGACAAATCCGATTAGTATGAACTGCCACATCATAAATATTGTTTAATAACGGCAGATCACTTGTGAAACGACCAACTTGTTCTAACTCAGCATAGGCCTCTTCAAAGCCTATTTCCGCATGAAATTTACAGTTTGGTTGTCCATAGATGAAGAAATCCAAGTAACGCATTCCTTGAGGTAAAATGCTTGCTTGACAATTTGGCTCTATTTCTAACCAATCAGTCATACATCCATCATAATGTTCTAATTCATCAATAGATTCAGATCCATTCCAAAGAATAGTGAGGGGGATCGCGCCTTTATTTTTAACGATAAATCTGGCATTATATTCTTTTTGTAGGTCAATTCTTATACTAGGAATTCCCCTAAGGTCCAGGCTTCTTTGCCATTTTCTTTTTTCTCGCCATTCTGTCTGTTTTCGAACATGATAAAAAATAAATCTGTCCTTCTCTTCAAATTCACTTAGAGGAAATGTTTCTCCCAAATCCCCATAAATTTCCAATTGATCTTGCCACTTAGATTCTAGTAAATTTTCCTTTAAAATAGTAATCTCTTTAATTGATTTAGTCACAATATCCTCAAAACCGCCTCTAATAAACGAAGGTGGACTATTCTCTAAATCACCAAAAGGTTCTTCTCCATATACACAGATTTCAGTCACTTGCCTATTCTCTGTCATCCATGTTGTATCAGTAGGTATCCAGAGATCATCCCCCTCTAAATAGCCAATCATTCCTAATAAACGGTTTGACAAATGAATACTAATAGGTGCCACAGGCATAGGTGTCTCACATTTAATTTCAATCTTGAGCTCATGCTGACCAGCTTTTAAATGGTTAGGAAAATTTGTGATTTCTTCAAAACGAGTGACTAAACGGGGATGTTCTTTTAGCGTCTCAATAAGAATCCCATCAAGAAAAACACTTGCTGTTCCCGTTAACGCCATCTTAAATGAAACATTTCCAACTTTATTTAAAAGGTGAAATGTTTTTTTAATAATAATCTCTTTTTGTTTCATTCCATCTTCATGCCATACCCAAGAAGGAATCTTTCCCATATAGTTAGTCGTTCCTGTCAAACTAAAAACCTACCTTCATCAATTAATAATCCGAACTAACCTGCAAATCTACTATTTTTCTGTTAATTTACCGTCCCCCCTAATATATTTTTATTCCACAGTATAGATAGCGCTTTCAATACTTGTTATTCATTATACTAAGTATACTTTTGCATATCAATAGAATACTTTATTTTTTGCATTAAAAATGACCTTACCATCTCATCTCTGGTAAGGTCATTAACATTCAAATTATTTACTTGCCATTTTAAACTTTGCTTCTTCTGCTGTACTTCCTCTAACAACAAGCTTTGGCATAATTTCATCTTTTAGGTAGCCGTTGGAAAGGGTATGATCCCATTCAAAGAGTAAAATCTCTGCTGCCCTCTTCCCGACTTTATACGTATTTTGGTTAATAGTCGTTAATCCCGGCATGAGATACTCACTTGTGACAAGATCATCATATCCAACAATACTAATATCATCAGGGATTGATAATCCCATTTCGCTTGCTGCTCTCATCGCACCAACAGCCTTACAATCACTAGTAAAGAAAATAGCTGTAGGTGGGTTTGTTAGCTTCATTAAATGATTAAGCCCTTTATACCCCATTTCCTCTGATTCAAACTCTCCTTCTGTTACATACACTAGTTCGGGATCAAATTGAATTTGGTTTTGCAAAAGTGCCTGTCTATATCCCTGCAAACGAAGTGTAAATTCTTTGCTCATTTCTAAAAGGGAATTGCCAGTTACCACAATCCCAATTCGTTGATGACCGAACGATAATAAATGCTGTGTTGCTAAAAAACCACCTGAATAGTTATCAACAACTACATAGGGGATTTGAAGGTGGGGATAAAAAGTATGGACGGTCATGATCTTTTTATTTTCCTTTTTCCATTGTGTCAAAGCTTTGCTATAATTCTCATCAGATTCAACTGACAAAAAGATATAGCCGGCATCATCGTATCTAGGTAAGTCAAATGTTTCCCCTATATTGATTAGATGAAATTCTACATTGTTTTGCTGGCATACCTCTTGAATCCCTTTAAACATATCACTATAAAACCGATGATTAAATGATTGTACTTCTACATTTTTATAAATAAAAAATAATCTTTTTAACTGAGGAGGAGTTTCTTCTTTAGGTAAGTGTGTTTTTTTATCATGAATAAAAGTCCCTTTTCCCCTAATCCGATAAATTAACCCTTCATTTGCAAGCTCTGTTAAAGCACGCCGGGATGTTATTTCACTCGTTCCATATAATTTTGCCAATTCTATTTGCGTAGGAAAGGGATCATTAGGAGAAAACTTTCCCTTCATTATTTTATCCTTTAAATCATCTATAATCTGTTGGTATAACGGTTTTTTTATACTTCCCAAAACGTTCACACTCCAGTCAAGTAAAGTATACTTTTTAATTCCAACAAATGCAACCTTCTCAAAAACATTCATGAGGGGGTAAAGTATAAAGCAGGTACCCTTGTATATAAGGTGGTATGGGCGTAGCCGCTTCGGTTTCATGAATGAAGTGTACTCATTATATGCTAAATAGAACTCCTTTAGCGTAGCTCCGCCCCTTCTCCACAGAAAAAAGCAGCCAGAGTTCATCTCCGACTGCTTATGATTATTCATTCCATATTAGTTTTCACTTGAGATTGATAACTGTATGCCCTCCTTATTTGAGGACTGGTTAGCAACCCAGATGGAATAAGCTTATATTCTTCTGAAAATTGATCTCCTTCGGTTATAAAATTTAAAGGACCATACGAAGGAGTGTGTATTGGAATTTGATGTAATGGACCAAATGTATTCCTTCTAGTTAAAATTAACTCCAAATTGATCTTACTATTCTTTGAAATCATCTTGGTAATATCATATTCATAGGGCTGCCATGGTAATAAAATGCTTTCTTTATGATTACTTAATTTTACACAAGCCGCAGCAAAATCTTCTAGGCATAAGAGTATTCTTTCCTCGTCCGCTTCTGGTTTGACAATATCTAGTTCATAAGAAATGCTTCCAGAATAAAAAGGAAGGCCTTGTTTCGTGATATCGCCAATCTTCAACTTTTCCGGTAATTTTGTCACTGTCTTTTTTACATTGTCAATTTTCACGCCAAAGTTTCCAATCAGATAAATAGCTTCTAAATTACAACCTTGTCGAAACATTGTTGTTAAAGTAATCGTATTTTTCCCTATCCGTAGTTGCTCGCTTGAGAGTTTCACTCGCTTAAAACAGGGATCAATCCACCAGCCATTTAGTTCTGGATTGTTTATTTCCTCGTTATTTAATTTAATTTTAAAACATTCCGGTTGTTCAAGTACAAGCTCTATTCCCATTGCTGGTATCCAGTCAATTTCAAAATCATAATGAAGAAATAAGGGACCATAAAGATGGTCTTTATTTTTGGATTGTTTGTTGATATACCAAGGCTGAATCATTTCTCCACTTCTTAATTTTAAGCCGAGATGCCTTCTAATCGTCTGATCAATTTTTAGAATATCTTTTTCCTCTTGCTGCTTTAATGATTGAAATTGAAATCGTGCTCGGTCAAGCACACAAACATTTGGTTCGTTCAACTGATAAGAAAGGGAATTTTCAATCCTCTCAGTGGCGATCACTTTATAAGAATCCTTGATTGGAAGTGCATTCTCTTCGTGCTTATGCTGAAATACAAGGACATGGAGATCAGATGGACAAAAGTCCAATTTAAATTCTATATCACCATCTGATTTTCTCCCTTTGATTTTCCACCTCTTTCCGCTTAAACAATCCCATTCTTCTACACTGCCATTTCCAAATAAACGTACACTAACATTCTCGTAGCTGACATCTCGATTTTTATTTAATAAAACAAAAATCGTCTGTTCAGCTGTTTTTCGAACTTGGCAAAATATATCGGAAATGACTGCATTTGACTCTGGATCCTTGATCTGCAAGGATGGGGAAATTACCGATAGACAGCTTTTTGCAATTTGCTCTCCATCAAAAGCAATTTGAATAGCTTGATTTGCCAGTTTTATTACTTCATCAGATGGTTTTGCATCCACAAATGCCGGTGTTTCTCCCGCAAATATAACGTGTCCACCAGCATTCATAAATTCTTTGAGGATACTTAATGTCGTTTTCCTTATCGTTGTCATTTTTCCAACTACAATCGTTTTATAGGCAGCTTGGCCAATCGTTAATAGTGGAAACCCACTCTCATCATGGTCAATACTATATAAACGAGAAATCATTTCCTCATCACCGTAATCAAAATCAATCTGATGGCCGGCTAATGAGAAAAATAACTCCGAGAAAGTTTTCTCTAATTCTATCACATCTTCTGATTGAGTCATTAATGTTTTAGACCAGTTAGGATATACTTGACACCAGACACTTTCAACTGGATGGATCACGAGAACATCACATTCCGGTTTTCCTAGCTGTAGCATGAAACCTAAACGGGAAAAATAATCTTCCACAGCTTTATATTCCTTCCACCAACCAGATTGAAAGTGAATACTAGCTGGGAAATCCCGCTTCGCTTCTCCTTCCATCGTATACCAAGATAAGTGATGGCAGCGTACATTAATCCCAAATAGACTTTGCCAATCTCCGACTTCCTTATGTCCTTGAAATCCCATTTGCCAGCCTGTGCACCCATATAATTCTGATAACATCCACGGTTTACCTAATTGTCTTGCGACTGAGGAAAGTTGTTTCACAACCCAGAAACTTACATTATGCTCTGAAAGCAAATCAATTCCCGGCAAATCCATATACTCATAATAGCGCATAACCGAACCACTCAATGCTACCTGTGAAGTCAAATTATCTTCATGTAATACATGTCCAGTCACTTGCAATCCATTTTCTTGGCACCATTCCAAATATGGCTTGGCATAATTTTGCAGAAATAATTCTTGAAGAAGTTCAACATAACACCATTTCACATAAGATACCTTTTCACCATTCTTCCGTAAAAACAACTCTGGTAAATTTTCAACAAGATCGATGCCAAACTTCCTTTGGTATTCTGCAAATAATTTTGGTGTCCATGGTGTTAAATAGCCAGGATCCTCATTTTGGATACCAAATCCATTCATTACCGCCCCCCGATGTGGTTCATCTGTAAAAATTCCTTTGATTGATGAACCGAATCGGTCGCCACTAAACTGCTTGTATTTTTCATGTGTTAATTGTAAGTAATATTCCGTAGCCTCTCTATTCATTGTATCTACGTATGTATACCCATTGTAAAAACTTTCCTTTTCCATTTCTTCAATTGAAAAGGCTAGAATACTTTTTCCTTCTTCTGGAGGAGGTAAATCTCCCTTTTTTAATTGAATGCAATCATAATAATTTATGCCGTCTTCTAATCGACAAATGAAAGCAGCAAATACTCTCTTATCCCATTGAAAATCCTCGATAGAAAGCACTTTTAAACGAATGAACTTCAAACGGTATTCAGGATTTTTCGTTACCTCGCCTCCGGCTGTTCCACTTGGCCAGCGATCTTCATCATAAAGCCAAGCTTCCATTCCTAATTCTTTCGCTCGATCTGCACATGTATTGATGAGATGGAACCACTCATCACTTAAATATTCCGTTACTAATCCAGTTCGAGAATGCATGAAAAATCCACCAAATCCCATCTCTTTTAAAATATCTATTTGTCGTAATAATTCTTTTTCTTCCAATTTCCCATTCCAAGCCCAAAAAGGTTTCCCACGAAACTCCATTCCTGGATTTTGAAATTGCTCTATCATCTTAATATCCATTGGTTTTCAACTCACTCCTCTTAATTACCAACCGTAAAATTATAAGGGACATTCATCAATAAATTGACTCTACATGTCCCTTTACAAGTTCATCTACTATTCTAATCTTCTATTTTTGATTAACTATCTTTCCAACGATCATATGCCTCTTGCTGAATTTCAATTAATCGCTCCAGTTTTAGCTTATTTAATTGTTTCGTATATTGATCCCATTCATCAAAAGATACTTCTCCAACAGTGAACTTAGCTGTCATCCTTTCTACATAATCACTAATATCACTTTGAATGGCATTCACTTCTTCGATCTCTTCATTTGTATAATACGTATCAGGGAAAGGAATTTTGAAGTATTCTTCATATTTTTCACTAACCTCTTTATCAATCTCATTATTAAGGGGGGAATGTTCTTTTAGTACCCATTCCTTCCTCATTACGTGAGGTACAAATGTACCTGCTGCTGGAGTTCTCTCTGCTCCCATCTCAGCCATTGTTCTTCCTTCAGGCACAATCTGTTCCCATTTTGTTTTCTCTTCATCAATCCACTCCCAATCTTCACCCTCTACTCCTCCTGCAACTCCAATAAAAGTGCTCCCCTCTTCAGAATAAAAATAATCTACCCAACGCATTGTTGCTTCTGGATGTGGATTTTTATCTGTGATCGCGAAGGACCCTGATGAAATGCCAGATGTTCTCGGCCACATTAATTCCTGATTAACCGAACTAGTAAGGGGTGGTAAGGCAACATATTGATCACTTTGTTCAACTGGAACTTTTAGAAATGCTCCTGCATCCATAAATAATCCAAGTCGCATTTCTTGGCCTTTCGCTGTTACAGCTTGTGCGTCCTGTGTGAAAGTTTCCTTATCAAGTAAACCTTCCTCATATAATTTATTCATATACATTAGAAATTCCTTATATTCCTCAGTACTCGGAACGTAAACAACTTTGTCATCAACGGCATTAAAATTATTACTCCCTAGGTATCCGAACGCTCCCATTAAACCGTATTTTATGTCCTCCAGTTTGGAGGAACCGATCGGTATTTCATCTGCTTCTCCATTACCATTTGGATCATTTTCCTTAAATGACTTTAAGATAGTATAAAGATCATCCACAGATTTTGGCATTTCCAACCCAAGATCATCAATCCACTTTTTGTTCACCCATAGCTTTGGACCCGATAAATCACGGGGAACATCAATCACTGTAGGCAAAGCATAAATATGTCCATCTGGTGTAGTAATACTTCGACGAATATCCGGATTATCATCGAGAATTTTTTTGAAATTCGGGGCATATTCATCAATTAAATCCTCTAAAGGGACTAATATTTCCTGTGATCCGTATTTTATTTCATCATCACGAGATAATCCGCCACCAAAGAACGCTTCAGGATATTCACCACTCGCAAACATAAGATTGAGTTTTTCCCTATAACCATCCCCTGCAGGTGTATCCCACTGAATCTTAATATTTGTTTTTTCTTCGTAACTGTTTAATACTTTCATCTTGTCCCAATTTGTTTGGGTTGGAGACTTTTGCCCTACCATTTTTATCGTGATCTCTTCATCCACAATTGGAAAACCAGTTTTATTCACTGCCATAGTTTGTTGATTACTTGATTTTTTGTCTGAACACGCAACAAGTAGTGTGAGAACAGCAAAAATAATGAGCATTATTTGAAGGGTTTTTTTCATTTTCATTTTCCTCCCTTTAAAATTGTTATGAATGTGTTTTCTATAATTTTGTTAATTATGGAAGACTCTTATCGTCTTCTTTGGAATTCACTCTTTAATAGAACCGATCAAAACCCCTTTCACAAAATATTTTTGTAGAAATGGATATATGATTAATAATGGTAGTGCCGATACAATCATAACTGCGTATTTAATAATATCTGCAATTCTTGCTTGTTCTGCCAAGGATTCGAGATTTTGCGCTGAGTCCATCAGCATATCGGTATCCATCTGATTAAGAATAAGGATCTCTCGCAGTATCAACTGTAAAGGATATTTACTATGATCATTTAAATATATTAATCCATTAAAATATTGGTTCCAGAGCCCTACTCCATGGAAAAGCCCCATAACAGCAATGATAGGTGCAGAAATTGGGATTACAATTTTAAAAAAGATATAAAAATCATTTGCTCCATCAATTTCAGCAGCCTCGACCAATTCATTCGGAACATTTTGTTGGAAAAAGGTTCTAGCGACAATGATGGACCAAACTCCAAGGGCATTAGGTAAAACCATTGCCCATAATGTATTCACCATTCCCAAATCTTTCACTAGCAAATAAGTAGGAATTAACCCTCCATTAAAAAACATCGTAAATAAGAAGTACCACATGATTGCCTTTTTCCCCATTAATCCTCTTCTCGAGACAGCATAAGCACAGGGGAGTAAAATAAATAAGTGAATCGCCACACCTAAGAGGGTATAAATAATTGTATTTTTATATCCCATCCAAATATCCGAGTTCTCAAAAACTCTTTTATAGCCCTCAAATGTAATTTCTTTCGGCCATAGCCACATTTGCCCTGTGTTGACGAGTACTGGGTTACTAATTGAAGCACTTACAACATATACCAATGGATAAAGCACGATAAACACGAGTGCACAAAGGAATATACTATTAAAAACAATAAATACTTTATCAGCGTAGCTTTCTCTTTTCATATTTATCCCACCTCCTTACCAAAGACTATTATTAGTTGTTCTTCGTGCAATATAATTGACAATAATTAATAGAATCAATGTAACAATGGAATTGAATAATCCCACTGCTGCGGAAAAACTATATTGTCCTTCCAATAAACCAGCACGATACACGTATGTTTGAATGACATCGGAGGCTTCCATATTTAATGGATTCTGTAATAAATAAATTTTTTCAAAACCAACAGATAATAGATTGCCAACATCTAAAATTAATAAAATAACCATTACGGGGATAATAGCAGGGATATTAATATGTATAATCCGTTGAAATCTAGATGCTCCATCAACTCTAGCCGCCTCATGAAGCTCCGGATTAACCCCCGCTAATGCAGCCAAATAAATAATAGCGCTCCAACCAAGTCCCTGCCATACTCCAGATTGTACAAAGATTGTTTTAAACCAGCCTGGTTCAGCTAAAAAAGCGATTGGTTCAAAGCCTAAGAGGCTAATCCCCTTATTGATAATTCCTGTAGATGGGCTTAGGAAAGCGACAATCATCCCTGTCATTACAACAACCGATATAAAATGTGGAGCATAAGTAATCGTTTGAACACTCTTTTTAAAAAAGCTATTTCTAACTTCATTGATAGATAAAGCGACAATAATAGACACTGGAAACATAGCCAATTGATAAATATTAATAAAAAATGTATTTCTTATTAGCTCCCAAAAATTATAAGCATGAAAGAAGCGTTCAAAATGTTTAAATCCAACCCAGGAACTCCCCCAAATTCCCTTAGTAGCGACGTAATCCTTAAATGAAATAATCACTCCATACATCGGAAAGTAATTAAAGATAGCGAAAAAAATAATAGCAGGTGCGATTAATACATATAGACGCCAATGTTTTTTTAACTTTTTTCCGATTGGTGGTCTGTTATTAATTTGTGAAACATATTGCTGTTTTTCTGCCATCAATTGGCCAGATTCAATTTCTTTCAAATTTATCCACTCTCCCTTCTTGTAGCGCTCACATTTGTAAGCGATTACCAAATAACCAAATTGTATACAAAATAAACAATATACGATTTGATTATTGATTTCCGCTTTTATTTAGTATACTTTTAAAAATACTATACTCAATTCCCTATTGCAATACTTTTTTATTAAACTCCCTTAAAGATATCTCTATATGCATTGATGTTATCGTAATTAAAAAATTATTTCCCCTGCATCTGTTTCACTGTTTCTCAATATTTCTTTTTTCCTCCCCCTGTTAAAGTATACTTTTTACACCTCTAAAAAAATGAGTTATTGCTTGGGTAGATAAACAATTGTATTTTTCTAGTTTATTTACTTTTTATTAAGGTAATAGAAATGACAGTAAACTTTTTAAGGAGGCGTGTTCTGATGGATTTTTCGACAAAACAGAGTCACTCTTTCTGGACATCTACTGTTGAGGTTCCATCCTATCCTACCTTATCTGAGAGTCGTGAAACAGATGTAACCATTGTTGGAGGTGGGATCTCAGGTATTCTAACTGCCTTTTTAGCGGCAAAAGCGGGGTTATCTGTAATTTTATTAGAAGCTCGTGATCTCGTCAGTGGAACAACAGGAGGAACTTCCGCAAAATTAACGGCACAGCATCACCTTATTTATGGAGATTTATTAAATAAGTATGGAATCGAATTAGCAAAGCTCTATTATCAAGCCAATAAGGAGGGACTTCATTTTATTGAAAGTTTAGTCAAGAAATATGATATAGATTGTGATTTCGAAAAAATGGATGCCTATGTCTATGCACAAACGAAGGATGAATCAAACCAATTAGAAAAAGAAGCGGAGGCTTATATAAAGCTCTCTATTAACGGCGAGCTAAAGAAAGATTGTCCCTTTGATTGGGATATAGACTCCGCCTTGGTCATGAAAGATCAAGCCCAATTCCATCCAGTTAAATTTTCACTAGCAATGTTAAAGGAAATCAAACAATTAGGTGGCAGAATTTATCAAAACACCGTGGTAACAGAGCTAAAAAAAGAGGGAGATTGTATCCAATTAACTACGAACTCAGGCTATACAGTGACATGTAAACATACTGTATTTGCAACTTTATTTCCCACCTATGATCCTGATTCCTTTTATGCAGATCATTTACAGCCTGTTACATCACATTTACTAGCATTACGTTATCCTCAAGAATTTCCAGGTGGTATGTATATTAGTGTAGATCCTGCAGTTCGAAGCATTCGCCATACGAAAGAAAGTAATGAAGAGTATCTACTAATTGGTGGGGAAACACATAAAACCGGGGATCAACACTCGACTTTTGATCGCTATCAACAATTAGCCGAGTTTGCAGCGCAAAAATTTAATGCTTCAGAAGTCTGCGCTTATTGGTCAGAACATGATTTGGTTACTGAGGATCGCATTCCTTTAATAGGAGTTCTCACTTCAGAGGAAGAAAATATTTACACGATTACAGGATTAAATAAATGGGGATTGACGAATGCAGCAGTTGGGGCAAATTTAATTTGTGACTTAATTACGAAACAGGAAAATCGTTACGAAGATGTCTTTGCGCCAAACCGAGTGCAAAAAAAGGCTGATAAGGAAAGGCAGAAACAAGCTTCCTCTTTACAATCCAAAGCAGTACATTTAAAAAATAATCAGGCCACAACGATTGAAATTGGTGACCAACAAATCGGTCTATTTAAGGATCAAAAGGGAGATATCCATTATTTAGACCTTACTTGTACCCATTTGGGATGTGGAGTACACTGGAACGATGGTGATCAAACATGGGATTGTCCTTGTCATGGCTCCATCTTCAGTCCCACAGGCAAGGTTGTAGCTGGTCCAGCACTAAAAGACTTAGATTCAGTAAATCCGCAAGATCTCTAATGAATAGATCCGACCTCTAAAAAGAGGTCGGATTCATCTACTTAGCGGGTTAATCTTTGTTCAACATCTGCAACAATTTCATCAACAGACGCACCTTCCATACTTACGAACGGAAAATCAAATTGTTCTGCATCTGCATCAATCTCATTTAGAGTTCGAACAACGGCAAGGTTAGCACCTTTTGCCTCTTCCTCATTTGTAAACATAAAGACATCATGTCCTTTTTCTTCCAAAGCTTGCTTCACATCTTCTAATGGCGTTTCTACAGCAATTTTTGCCAAATTAATTATCCTCCCTTTTTATTAAAAAATTGTCGGGAGGTATAGCTTGCCCATATAAAAGAAAATCACTCATATAATTTAAAACTGTGGTTCGTTAATGCTAGCTGGTTTTTTCCAAGCCAATGCTAAAGCCACACCGATTACTAAAATGATCGTTGAAAAGTAGAAAGGATAATCTAAATTAATATCAAAGAGCATACCACCGATAATTGGTCCAAAAATATTGCCAATACTTGTAAACATTGAATTCATTCCCCCGGCAAATCCTTGTTCTTCACCAGCAACTTTTGATAGATAAGAGGTAACAGCTGGACGCATTAAATCAAAACCAACGAAGAGAATAATGGTGACGAACAAAATGCTCATATATGTTTCCACCACTGTGATCATAAAAACTAGGAAAGCGGAAAAAATTAAACTAAACAAAATGAGACGTATTTCTCCAATATATTTCGTTAGGCGATCAAATAAGATCACTTGGGCTACTGCCCCTAAGATCGCTCCTCCTGTAATGACGATGGCTATATCTTTAGGAGTAAAGCTAAATTTATGATCGACAAATAAACTAAAAATCGATTCAAACGAAGCTAAACCAAAAGAAAAAATCATAATGATCATAAAAGGGATAAAATAGATTGGGGCAAAAACACGTTTAAACCCTGGCTTGTATTCCTGCTTTAATTCAGTTTGATTACGCACAGGTTCCCTAAGCATTAATACGGAAAAAACTGCAGCTATAAATGCGAGTACAGCGGCCGAAAAGAATGGAACTCGAGTACCAATTTCGGCAAGAAAAACCACCAATCCCTGGTCCGACAATAAAGCCGGTAGAAATAGCCGCAGACATATAACCGAGCGCCTTTGATCTAGTTTCTAGTGTCGTAATATCCGCTATAAATGCTGTTACAGCAGGCATAATAAAAGCGGCACTAACTCCACCTAAAATTCGCGAAGTGAATAATAACAACAGGTCCTGTCCAAGTCCGAATAATAATTCAGAAATACTAAAAAATAGTAATCCGATCACGATCATTTTCTTCCGACCGAATTGATCCACCCATCGTCCTGCAAACGGAGACATTATCAGCTGTGAAATGGCAAAAGCGGCTACCATATATCCGACAACAGACCCAGAAATCCCAAGTTCATTCATAAGTGTTGGCATTACAGGGATTACTAGTCCAATTCCCAAAAAAGCAATAAATAAATTTATTAACAAAAGTGGTAATGTAAATTTTCTCTTTTTCATCGTTCTTTCTCCCTCATGATTAACTTCCTAAAAATACTACCTCGAAGCGCAAATAGAGTCAATTTTTAAGTTTAGATTTTCCTTGTTTTTAAAGAAAATTCTCTTTAGTTGAACTAACTTCATTACAACAACGTTGATGCTAGTATAGTTTCATGGACACATCTAAGTTAAATTTATACAATGACTTTTAAGGAGGATGTGTCCGATGAGTAAGAAAAATAATGGGAAACGGTATAACGATGATTTCCGAAAAATGATTG
>NZ_BORB01000034.1:0-52877 GCF_018332955.1 Lederbergia ruris | reverse complement strand
CACATTTACTCCTTTTTAACGGTGAGAGTTTTCGTTATAAAGAATCATTAATACAGCAATAATTGGAGGCGGTAAGTGGCATGCATTTTTAAATGCCATTTCATACATTTTTTACTTGCCAAATACAATGAGCCAGAACCAGCTTGGCCAGAAAATGCGTATCCAAAAAGATTTTTTGGGAAGACGAATCATTTTCTGGGTAATCGAATAGGATGGCAAAGTGTCCGAAATCATTTCATATGCCTTGTTAAGCGGCAGGAAAGGGTAGAGTGTATTCACTTCGAGGGTATCTTCCTCGGATTGTAAACCTGCACTTGTTAGCTTCACTTCGGCAAGACCAAGTAATCTTTTCATCATTGATTGTTTCATTTCAATCGCCTGCACCTTTTCTTTTGAAATGGAGAAGGCTGTTTCATCGATGACACCTTTCGTAATATAAATATGATTTGAATCTGACGATATTTCATATTTCCCATACTTTAAATAGGTTCTCACGATTCCGAAGGTTGCGGAAGCAATAACGAGTATGATCACAGTGATTGTCACAACCCACCACGAGCCGATCATCTTTTCAAAGAATCCCTCTGCCATATCTTCCACATGAAAAATTTGATTGATTTTGTAATAAAATGAGCCAATTAAAGGGATGAGTACTAAAAAGCTCCAAGATGAAAAGGATGCCTTTAAAATGTCCTTTTTCGTCGGTTGAAAATGGATGGTTCGATTCGGCTCCTGATGTTGTTCTACTTCAACCTCCATTTCATCGTATTTATGATTTTGCTCCTCCGTATCCTGATCCGCATTTTTAAGATGGGCTTCTATCCGATCAGCCTCTGCTTGAGAAATGACCGCAAATGTTATATTCGCATTTTCACCGGTCATGGCTGTTTCAAAATGAATAGAAGTCATATGAAAGATACGATGGAATATCGATGTGTGACGATTAGTGTTTTGAATTTTCGAGAATGGAATTGTTCGTTCCGATTTGTTGAAAAGTCCTTTATACAAATGAAATGCCTCATCATCAAGTTCGTATTTGTGGGTGAACCATTTATAAATGATTGAAAACAATGTTAATCCAACCACGAGCAGGAAAACAATCCGGCCGTATTTGATTAAGGCTGATTCCGAGCCCGCCTTTAGCACATATAAATAAAACACAAAGAAAAAGGAATTCCTTAATAATTTGCCTAAATCAAAAAACATAACAAGTGGAGAATAACGTCTTATCTTTGTCATTGTTCCACTTCCTTAATTTTTGCGTATTGAGCAATCTGATTCCTCAACTCAACAGCCACCTCTTTCGGGAGGACAGGTATGGTGTGAGAAGATCCCATTGTTTCGACCGACACGGAGCAGAGCCCGTATTTTCTCAGAATCGGCCCTTGTTCGGTCATAACCGATTGGATTTTTGTCATCGGGATAAGTTGATGCGTTTCATTGATTGCACCTGATTTCAATTGTAAAAACTCTTTATCTACATCGTAACGCCAATTTTTATAAAGTAAAAAAGGACGAATCAATGACCACCCGGCTCCAATTATAGTTAGCCCTGTAATGCCTATCAGTATCCACTCAATCCATTCTATCCATGAAAAGCGATAATCAAGGTAAAATAAGACACCTAGGATAAGAAAGCCAATGACATTCGTAATCGTATCACTGATGAGCCAAACCTTGATTGCATCCTTCGATAAACGTTTTTGAGGGGAATTTATTGAAGTATACAAAAAAACACCACCTATTATTTCTCTCTATTCTTCAGGCGTAAATTCAATCGTATTCACAACTACATTAGAAAACTCGGCTGAATAATACGCAGTTAATAATAAAATACCAATCGAAAAATTCCCGCTTACTGATGACGTACACACATTGCTACTACCTTCTTATGTTATCAAACTTACACTATTATAAGTAGGCAACCTTAAGTCATCTGAAACATCACCTTAATTTTTCCTTAATTCTTCAACATTTTGGATTAAGATGATATGATAGCTAGTAGATAAAAACGATGCACAAAACATTGCCAATAAAAAGAATCCGCTGATAGTCAAGAAGTTTGTGTGAAAACGCTCTCCCTTTTTGGGGAAAGACAAGAAATTCAAAGGATAAGCTAAAAGATAAACGTATCGCCCTTGTAGTCATTTACCATTTTAATAGGTTTGGGGAGACATATGAAAAATATAATTTCGTGGTTGTTGTTAGCATTTATTTTAGTAGGCTGCTCCAATAATGTGTCAGATGAAAGGAATAGCGCAGGGAAAAAGGCCGATGTGAATAAAGAAGAAGGTTTAAATAAGGAAGATGAGAAACCACCATTACCTTTTGACGTAAATTCTTTTATAGAGGATTTAAAAAAAGAAGTTGATCTGGACCCTGATGAGGTTGATATCTACGTCGTGAATGTATCCGAAGAGTTACTGATAGCGAATTTTGATTCTCTCACTGAAAATGTTTTATTTTTAGAACTGCTTGCTTCATATCTCGATGATACCGAAGATCAAATAAATGAATTAATAAAGGAATTGGAAGAGTATGATAGCTCTGTGGAGAATTATAGCAGCACAATAAAAATAGATGACGTTCGAATTATTACAACTTTAATTGATCATCAAGTCGTTATTAGTGTTTTTCGTGGTGATTGGGTAGAAAAGTCTGTGGAAAAGGAATTACAGGAATAATTTGCTTGTATTATTAAGACCTTATACTAAGTAATACTTCATTCATCCGATTTATGTTTTCTCGGATCTTTGCGGCACTTAAGTAATCAATTTTATTATGGTAGCTCTCGGTTTGCTCCAATTGTTCCTCAAGGGACATTTGTTCATATTGGTTAATCTCATTTCCCGTTGAATGTTTATAATTCTCTAATAAGCTTGCTTCTAATTGTTGTACCAGGTTATTTATTTCTTCCAAATTTATCGTCATGGAAACAGCTTTATCCACCTGTTCCTCAACGGTGTTATTTGTAGACTCTGCAATTTTCGTGTTTTCCTCATTTAACCCATTTTTTATATGCTGAAGTATTTGATCAAGATTCGGATCTACTTCCATGTGGTCAAGAATTTGTATTGTATCACCCATTAATATTTGCAATCGTTTTAAGGCACCTTGCATTATAGACTCCCACCTTTTTAACATATTCCTTTATAATATATATCAAATCATTACATAATATACGGAAGATGAACAGTCTTCGTTGTCAATAGGAGTCTTAACCAGCTGTACTTCCGCAAAATAGTATCAGTAAACAGGTCTTGATATAACGAAGTTCACTAATTCTCGCAATGTGCAAAAATCTGGAATTTTGTTTAAAAAGGTTTCTCGTAGTTAATACATAAGTCGATAAAAACCTATGAACAGTGGTAAGAAGAGAAAAATCAGTAAAATTCGTAATTTGAAGAATGAACTAATTACTTCAAGAAATGATAAATTTGCAATAAACACATTGTAAGGATTTTTCTTAGGTACAGCAATTTTAATGGAATCACCAGGTTCATATTTACTATAAGTGCGAGCAGATACCTCCTTATCTACTACAGTATATTCATCTTTAGAAATTTCATAGCCTATTTCCAGTCTGTGGTAAGAATCGTGATTAGAATTATAATCATAATCTTTAGATATTACTTCCGCTACAAGTATATCTTTATTAAAAGGAATGAACTTCTGGCCTAAATTGGCGAAAAAAAATAGGGAATAAATTAATATAGGGATTATGAGGCCAAGCAAAATAACTCTTTGAATAAGATCATCCTTTTGAAAGATAGGTAGTTTACCCAAAAGGCGAAGGAATGGTCTAAATACTTTGTACTGTGTCATCCAAAGCAGGAGTGTGATGCAAAGTAGCAGAATGCCGATAGAAATAAATAACAGATACATCGAGCTATTATAAAGCACATCTTGGAATGTATGGAAGTCTGTTCCATCGGCTGTGTAGCCGTTGATTGCCTTGCCATTCCTAGCCTCCATTACCTGCCTTTTTGAAATTCGAATTTCTTGTGGATAGATATTATCAGTCGGTTGATCTGCTTTCAATTCAACTTTGGCAAGATAAACAGGCGGAGTATACAGTCCTTTTTCCGTATTAATATCAAAAACAATTCCTTTTGCTTTCTTGAAATCTTTAATCGGGTAATCATATAAAAATTCCTCTGTAAAGTTGTGGGTACATGCCGAAATTGCAGTAGTGGTAAGTAAAAAGGCAAGAAAAACCCAAAATTTTTTCATTTTTCATCTCCTCATACATGGCCACGTATTCCTCTTTAAGGTTGCCGAATAGATATCTGTTCATATTAGTTAGAATTCAGTATACCTCATCTTCATAAAAACTCAATGTTTCCAAAGATCGAAATTTAGTTATCTACCCACTGCCGGATAAGTGTGAATCGACAGAATTGGACAAGGTGCTGGCATCGCACTTAGGAATTCTCGATGAGCAAATAAATAAAGGATGTAAGGAATGTTTAAACGTAGGGAGAGCGATAACAGGGAAATCAAGATAGGTGGTATGATTATAACTTGATTGATCAAACGGCGGTGATGAGTGCTTCAAGTGGTGATTGGGCAGAGAAACCTTTAGAAGATAAGTGAGATTGATCTGAGAAAAACAAGAAGATAATAAAACTAAAAAACGATGCAACTAGGCGCAATATTGTTGCATCGCGATGACTTTATAAGTAATCCTCTACAATTACCTTCGCTCGTTCTATCCCTTCCCACATATCACCCGGTCCGTCATAAATTAAGACAATCGGTCCGTTATAATTCGCTTGTTTCAATAGATCCAAACAATGTCTGAATTCCTCTTCATCAGGTATTCCTGCAGCATTGTAATGTGGCTTTGCATGAATCGATTCACTATAAGGGATGGTGTTGGCTAATTCATTATATTTTTCATCCCCACTCATATTCCCAAAGTCTGTAATCAATCTAACCTGCCCGTTAGACTGATTCACAATATAAAGGCAATTTTCACTCGTACTTGAAAGAGTACGGAAATTTTCTGTCACGATCTTTACTCCTTGCTGATGCGCATAGGCAGCAAGTTCGTTTAAATGTTGGGAAACGCGTGTCAGCGCTTCTTGGTCATCTGCCGGGGCATCTCCTGCAATCACTCTCACACGTTCCGCACCCACGGTCGCTGCTATATCAATCCATTCTCTTATTAACTGCACATCTGCTTCTACACGCAACTTATCCGTAGATGAGAGATCTCCATAATCTAATAAGAGAGTGTATAGGCGTATTTCGGCATCCTCACAAGCCTTCTTTAATCTTTGCAAATAGAGGGCATCTGTAAGAGGAAAATGGAAATGGCAAAGTTCAAAAGCTTGAAAACCCTTTTCCTTTAAAATCGCCGGTAAATCCAACAAATCAATGACGGTCTCCTGTTGTTCTATTTTTGTAATATGCTTTTTTTGTTTGTCATCCCAAGCGGTCCAGCGTAAAGGACCAAGCAATCGATGTAAACTCCAAGTACTGACAGATAAATAAGACATAAAAAAGCCCCTTCCGAAAAGAAATTCTTATTTTAAAGAATTCGATCTAAATTCTATAACTCCTTTATTTCAATGTATTTAATTCATGCCAATGCATAATCCCTTTTTCACATTTAAAAGTTCTGAAGAATTTTACGGTTAAGTTTGTTAAGATATAGTTACTTATTTTGAGATTGGTGGGGATGCAAATTGAAAAAGACAATCATCATGATCTCGATTATTCTTGGAGCGGCTTTTTTAATTTTTGTTCTTCCTGTTTTGGTGATAGGTTATATGATGTCGCATGAGGTTCAGAAAGTAAAAGATGCATATGGTTATTCAAATGAAGATATTATCGAATATGTGGAGGAAGAACACGATTTTGAGGTGGAGGTATTAAGGAATGAAGGACGTGATCCGGGGAGTAAGGGATTACATGTTCAAGATGCTCGTGTCCGTCAAATGGAGGACGATCAATTAGAATTTGATATCTTTATTAATACATTTGGTAGAATTACGGGTGACAATTATAAGGAAATCAAACAAAGGTTTGATTTAAATCAAGCTTATCGCAATTCCGAGTTATTCCATGACCTTCAGCAACTAGGGTTTATCAATCTTTCCTTCGGAGAAGAATCGGATGATCCACAGTTTTATATCGCTTTACCAGAAAACAGGTATATGGCGGACCGGGAAACATTACAAATGCTTTTCGATGCGCTTCCTTTACTTAAAAAGCTACAGGCTGAAGTAGCAAAGGAAGGGTATGAATTGGCTGAAGTTTCAGTTCATGGGGCAAATTTGGTCATAGATGCTGATTACCAGTCTCCAGAAGATTTGGGAAACCAATTCGCCGCTCGTAATATTCCTAGTTTCGTATACCAGTTTATAGAGGATGATCGGGATCAACTTCGGGAGATTTTGCCTCAGCTGCAAAGCTATGACTTCAATAAAGATGGCAATAATTCAATGTTGGAATGCTATGAGATTGTAGAATATCATCAGTGTCACGCCTATGAATTGAACTTATATCCGTACGAAGACCCAGAGGCTGATCACGATTTTTTTCGTTATGACGATGAAAATGATCGAAAGAATCTGTTTCAAGCGATCATGGAAATTAAAAAGATAGAACTGCCGATTAAAAAGATCCGAGTAAACTCTGTATACTCTCCGGAAAATCCGGATGACCAGCTTTATTCAGAGGAAGAGCTGAAGGCACGAGATGAGATTGTGCACTTCGCAAAAAGAACGGTTGAAATCATCAACTTTGATAAACTAGAAACCGCGAAGGATATTGAATTCATTTATTGAGAAGGAAGCTGAATTCGAAACAAAGCCTATACCCATTATTAAAAACAACTATTTCGATTCATCAAAAAAACAGCGGGGCTAAATTTTAGCCCCGCAACAATCTTAAGCCGTTCATAATGACCAGAATCGTACTGCCTTCATGGCCGATTACACCGAGCGGTAACGATAGATCCTGCATGAAGTTCGCTGCAATGAGCACCACGATGACAGCAACGGAAAATACCATATTTTGTTTGACAATCCGGTTCATCCTTTTGGATAGTCGGATTGTGTTGGGAATTTGGCGCAAGTCGTTCTTCATGATCACAACGTCTGCTGTTTCAAGAGCGGCATCGGTCCCTGCTCCCATGGCAATCCCGACATTTGCCATCGCAAGAGCAGGCGTGTCATTTGTTCCATCACCCACCATTGCTACCCAACGGTATTTTTTTGTTAGCTTCTTGATCTCTTCCAGCTTTTCATCGGGCAAGCACTCGGCTTTATACTGCTTCACGTCTATTTCGTGGGCGATTTCACGAGCGGTTTCCTCGCTGTCACCCGTAAGCATAAACGTATCGATGCCTGCTGCATTAATAGCTGATATGGCTTCCTTCGCATCTGAACGTACTATATCTCTTAAGGCCAGCGCTCCGATGATTTCTCGATCTTTTTTTACAAACACAATCGTTTTTCCTATTGCCTCCAAGGGCGTTGTGGTTAAAAATTCTTTAGCGGCTTCCTTTCCGACAAAATCTGCTTTTCCGATTTGATAGCGAACTCCGTTCACCGTTCCTTCTATGCCCCAACCAGGTACATCCTTAATGTCTTCCGCTTCAAGCAAAGGGATCTCCGCCTTTTTTGCCCTTCTTATAATGGCCGAAGCGAGCGGATGATTGGAGTAGTGTTCTATGGATACCGCGATCTGCAGAATTTTATCTTGGTCCCATCCGTCGCGAGCTACGATATTTGTGACTTCGGGTTTACCGATGGTAAGCGTGCCAGTTTTATCAAAAGCAATCGCCGAGAGCTTCGCTAATCCTTCTAAGTGCACGCCGCCTTTAAACAGCACACCCTGGCGGGAACCGTTGGATATAGCTGAAAGGACCGCAGGCATTGTCGAAGCGACAAGTGCGCAGGGCGATGCGACAACAAGAAGCACGAGTGCCCGATAGATCGTCTCATTCCAAGACCATCCAAACAGATAGTGCGGCAAGAACATCATCAAACCAGAACCAATCAGTACGACCATGACGTAGGCATTTTCAAGTCTTTCGATGAAAAGGTGTGCTGGCGGCTTTTCCTCCTGAGCGTTTTGAACAAGCGTGATAATTTTTTGAAAGAGCGTATTCTCGTTTGTTTTGCTAACCTTGACATGTACAACTCCATCGAGATTGACCGTACTGGCAAGGACTTCTTCATGTTCCTTTTTCCCCACCGGCATCGATTCCCCCGTGATGGCCGACTCATTGACAGAGGTTTTCCCTTTTACTACAACACCGTCAGCCGGAATGAGTTCGCCCGGTTTGACAAGAATGGTGTCACCGATTTCCAAATCTTTGGCAAGTATGCTTTCTTCCTTTCCATTACGGAGAACTCGTGCCGTTTCGGGTTGAAGCGACATCAAGGCGGAAAGCTCATTTTTGCTTTTGTTCATGGTATATGTTTCAAGTGCCCCACTTAGCGCGAAAATAAAGATCAACACAGCACCTTCCAGCCAATAACCAATAATCGCTGCACCGATCGCGGCGAGAAACATGAGCAATTCGACGTTCAACGTTTTATCTTTGATGGTTTCCTCAATGCCTTCTTTCGCTTTTGCGAAACCACCAATCACGAAAGCCGCAATAAACAGGATATTGATCACGGGGCCGGACATCACAATTGAAAGACCCCATCCAATCAAAATCAAAACACCTGCGACAAGTGCCGCAACCATTTCACCATGTTTTTGAAACTGTTCTTTCCAACGAGTTTTCTTGTCAGCCGAAGGGTCAGGAGTCATTTTCATGAATTGCTGTTCCGGAATTCCCATATTCATCTCTCCCTTTCTAATTGAGAATGAAATTCAAATTCATTCGCCTTAAAATACCGAAAGCTGCCGCTATATAGCGACAGCAATCATTATTTAAAAACATTACAATATTATATTTATTTTAATATACCATATATCTAGACCAAAAGCAAAGCAAATGTTAACTAAACAGGTAGGCTCTTTAATACTAATTTGAGTGAGCCCTTTTTCTGAAAATCCGCTTGACTTTATCCATAGGTAGATGTTAAATTCATTATAGACTGACGGTCGGTCTATAAAATTGGAGGTAGTAACATGCGAATGACAAAAGATCCGGATGAAAGAAGAATGGAAATAGTGGACGCTGCAGAATATCTTTTTACCACAAAAGGTTATACAAACACGACCATCAATGACATTTTAAAAAGAGTGGGGATCGCAAAGGGAACGTTTTATTATTATTTTCAATCCAAGGAAGAGGTTATGGATGCGGTTGTGATGCGCTTTATTGACATGGGCGTCAAAGCAGCTAAAGCGATTGCGGCTGACCCCCACCTAAACGCCCCAGAAAAAATGTTTCAAATCATTATGGCGCAAAGACCTGACTCGCTGTCTGAGGAAAGCAAGAAGGAAGAAATGATTGAGCAGTTACATGAAGTGAACAATGCAGAAATGCATCAAAAAAGTTTAGTGGAGACGATTTTGCAATTAACGCCCATTCTAACAGAAGTAATCGAGCAAGGAATTGAAGAGGGGATTTTTCATACCCCTTATCCCAGAGAGACGGTTGAGTTTTTATTAGTGTCTTCTCAGTTTTTACTTGATGAAGGAATTTTTCAATGGGAGCCCCAAGAACTCTTACAAAAGGCAGTAGCCCTAGTCCATATCATTGAAACGACGCTGGAAGCAAAAAAAGGGAGCTTTGCTTACATTTTGGAGATGTATCAAGAAGATATGCTCAACCAAACGGAAGGAGGAGGGAAGTGAGACTTGGTTATTCTTATGAAAAATAATTGAAGATGCAATAAGCCCGTCAAGAAAATACGGAACGTTTGCAAAATTAAAAGAGGTGATATTCTTGAAAAAGATCATAGTTGTTCAAGACTTTGTGAAAAAATATGGTCATTTTACAGCGGTGGATCATGTTTCTTTTGAGGTTGAAAAGGGAAGTATCTTTGCCTTTCTAGGACCAAATGGAGCGGGGAAAAGTACCACAATTCATACCCTATGTACAATTCTAGAAAAAACTTCAGGTACGATGCTTATTGACGGTAAAGACGTTGATCGAGATAAAAGTAAAGTGAGGGATGTGATCGGTGTTGTTTTTCAAGACTCCACCCTCGATAGTAAAATGACAGTGGAAGAAAATTTAAAAATGCATGGCCATTTCTATAATCTACCCAAGTCGATAATGGGTGAGCGAATCCAATTTGTTTTGGATCTAGTTGATTTGACAGATTGGAAAAAGGAAATGGTCAGCCGTTTATCTGGAGGAATGAAGCGGAGAGTAGAAATAGCAAGAAGCCTTTTACATTTTCCGAAAGTATTGTTTTTAGATGAGCCGACAACAGGCCTTGATCCACAGACAAGAGCCAATATTTGGGATTATCTTATCAAGCTACAAAAGGAAAAAGAAATGACGATTTTCTTGACGACACATTATATGGATGAGGCGGAATTTTGCGATCAGGTTGCTGTCATGGATTATGGCAAAATAATTGCTTTTGATACCCCTTCAGTTTTAAAACAAAAATATACAAAGGATATAGCACAAATAACAAGCGAAGATACAGAGGGCTTAGAAACCCTGCTTCAAGCGTCTCAAATGAAATTTACGAAAAAGGGCAATACCTATTCGGTTGAATTAACGGAATTATCGGAATTGATTGCGATACTTGGTGAAATTCGATCAGCCATTCAAGGTTTAGAAATAAAAAAAGGCACTTTAAACGATGTGTTTCTAGAGTTGACAGGAAGGAATATAAGGGGGTAATCGTATGAGAGTAATTGCTGCATTATGGTGTAGAAATGTAAAATTATTTGTGAGAAATCGGACCCAACTAATTTTAATCTTTATTATGCCGTTTTTTTACTTATATTTAATCAGTACGATATTTGAAAGTGCCTTCATTAGCAATCCAGAAAATTATGTCCTATCAGGAATTGTGATCATTGTCGTGTTCCAGACCTCACTCAATATCGCTACCTCAACGATTGATGATATTGTTTCGGGCTATATGAAGGAAGTCCTTGTTAGTCCGGTCAAACGAATCCAAATTGCTGCTGGGCAAATATTGTCATCGACAACGATTGCCACGTTTCAAGGGATCATTATTTTATTTATCGGTTATTTCATCGGTTTAAAATATACCCATATGATGACACCCGTTTTTGTAATTGCCTTTATGATTTTTGTCGGGCTTGTCTTTTCGGCATTTGGTTTATTTATAGCGACTGCTGTAAAGAATTCACAGACATTTCAAATTGTTTCTATGGCTATCACAACTCCCATTACTTTTTTATGTGGTGTCTATGTACCATTGAGCCTCTTGCCAAATGGCTTACAATTTCTTGCTCTATTCAATCCAATGACGTATGCGACTGCCTTCTTTCGGACCCTGAGCTTGGAAAAAATGTCCTTCTCTGTAGAGGAGCTACTAGAGGAACAACTTGCTTTTAAAGTGAGTGAATTTGTTATTACACCACAAATTAGTATGCTTATTGTTCTATCATTTGGTTTATTATTTTTATTCCTTTCAACGATGGCCTTTTCTAAAGTCGATTTTTCAAGAATGAATCGTGCGAAGAGTCAAAAGGATATTTTCCAGCAATAGTTTCTGATAATAGGAGGGGGAGTGGGATCGTAGGTGCTCATAAAAATCTTACACAAGGATTTTCTTAAAAATAAGGTTATTTATATAACGTTATGCCTTTTCATCGCCTTATCCGCATTACTCGTCGCAAGTGGTACCAATATGATCACAGAATTAGTTCATTCGATGAATGCCTTATTTGCCAAATCAAATGTACCTCATTTTGTCCAGATGCATGCAGGTAAGATTGATCGAGGGGAAATCGACACATTTGCGGAAGATAATCCTCTAATTAAAAACAAACAGATCGTAGAGATGCTCCACATTGACGCCTCTAATATTGAATTAGGAAATCATTTAACAGGAAAACATAGTGTGATGGATCATTATTTTGTCAAACAGAACTCCACTATGGACCGATTGCTTAATTTAGATAGCGAGGTACTACAAATTTCCAAAGGGGAAATAGCTGTTCCGGTCTATTTTAGGCAAAGGGCTGGTATAAAGCTTGGAGATAAAGTCAAAATTCCGAACAAAGATTTTGATATGGAATGGACTGTTGTCGATTTTGTTCGAGATGCGCAGATGAATCCCTCCGTTGTTCATTCCAAGCGCTTTGTCCTTCATGAAACAGATTTAAATGATTTAAAAAATCGTCTTGGTGAAGTGGAATATCTAATTGAGTTTCAACTGAAAGATCCAGCTACATTGAATGAATTTAGAAATATCTATCAATCTTCTAACCTGCCTCAACAAGGACCAGCCATTGATTACCATTTATTTAAGGCCTTAAATGCCTTAACAGACGGGATTGTGGCGACTGTCGTTTTATTGGTTAGCCTATTACTGATGATAATTGCTATTCTTTGTATAAGGTTTACTGTTCATGCTGCTATTGAAGAGGATATCAAAGAAATCGGCGTCATGAAGGCGATCGGCATCAGCTTGCAAGCTATGAAAAAAATCTATTTGTTCAAGTATATTATTTTAGCTGTCGTTGCTTCTCTTATTGGCTATATCCTATCTACATTCCTTAGTCATTTATTTACAAACAATATTATGTTGTATATTGGCATGGCTCCAAAAAGTCCCTTTCTCAAGATGCTTCCTTTGCTAGCAGTATTCTGCCTATTTATGATCATCGTATTCTTTTGTGTGATGGCCTTCAATGTTATGAATAAGATTAGCGCCGTGGAGGCATTACGGTCGGGCAGTATGAGAAAAACAGATCGGGTCAAAGTTTCTTTTCCTTTAAGTAAGAATAAGTTTATGGATGTTCCGACCTTCCTCGGCTTTGCGGATATTTTCGGACGATTTAAGCTGTACCGTTTATTATTATTTGTCTTCTTCTTATGTTCCTTTATCATCATTGTTCCAGTCAACTTTCTTAATACAATCCAGTCGTCTGATTTTATTCAATATATGGGAGTGGAGCGAAGTGATGTACGAATCGACATCCCGCAAGTAGATTCACAGCGATTCGCTGAACTTATTGCCCATATTCATAATGACCAGGATGTAAAGCGTTACGCGCCACTGAGTACGAGCCAGTTTAAGGTCCTCAATCAAGAAGGGATAGAGGAGAACATCATGGTTGAAATAGGGGATTTCTCTATTTTCCCATTGGAATATTTAAAAGGAAGCGCCCCTATACGTAAAAATGAAATCGCACTTTCATATTTAAATAGTAAAGAAATGAAAAAAACGGTTGGCGATACGTTGCGCTTAATTTTGCAAGGAAAAGAGCAAGAATTGGTGATCAGTGGGATTTACCAGGATGTAACGAATGGCGGACGGACAGCCAAAGCCTTATTACCAATGAATCATCAACCAGTGTTGTGGTATGAAGTTGCGGTAGATTTTAAAACGGGTATTGATATTCAAGCGAAAAAAGAGGAATATGCGCAAGCTTTTTATCCCTCTAAGGTTACCGATCTAAAGGAGTATTTAAAGCAAACGTTTGGAAATACAGTGGACCAACTTAAATTTCTTACGACTTTAGCCATTATCATTGCTTTGTTCATATCCACACTCATCACCTCCTTGTTTTTGAAAATGCTTGTGGCTAAGGATTTCTCAGAAATTGCCATTATGAAAAGGATTGGATTTTCCCCCTATCATATTCGCAAGCATTATATCGTCAAAATTGGCTTTGTGCTGGGAGTGGGGATCATTTTAGGAACGATCACTTCAAATACAGTTGGTGAAAGTCTAGTAAGTGGGATGTTGTCTCTGATAGGTGCTGCAAAAATTACGTTTGTCATTGATCCTGTGAAGACATATATTCTCTGCCCATTGATCGTTCTGTTTGTTGTGATCACCACAACAATTCTTAGCACGGTATCAGTGGGAAAGATTCGTATGGAAGATTGATCGCATCAAAGGAGGAGTTAGATGGAATTCGTTATAGAAGCAAAGAATTTGAGTAAAACATATTCTATCGGTAAGGATAACAAGCAAACCGTACTTAAGGATGTGAATCTCCAAATTAATAAGGGGGAGTTTGTATCGATTATGGGTCCATCTGGTTCTGGGAAATCAACTTTACTTTACACAATTAGTGGCATGGACCGAATGACAACAGGCTCTGTTGTATTCCAAGGAAAAGAGCTTTCTTCCCTTTCGGAAAAAGAGCTGTCATCTATACGACTGCATAACATGGGGTTCATTTTTCAACATGTTCACCTTTTGAAGAACCTGAATATGTTTGATAATATCATTCTTTCGGCCTATTTGGCGAAAAAAAGAAGTCACAAAAAAATAAACGAACATGCCCTAGCACTTATGAAGCAAACAGGTATTACGGAGATTTCTAAGCATGATATGACGCAGGTATCAGGTGGTCAACTACAAAGGGTGGGAATATGCAGGGCTCTTATCAATAATCCGGACATCCTGTTTGGTGATGAACCGACAGGAGCACTTAACTCGAAAGCAGCTAGTGAAATCATGGAATTATTAACAGATATTAACCATGCGGGAACAGCCATTTTAATTGTGACGCATGATGTCAAAGTTGCTGCTAAAACCGAGCGAGTACTCTATATGTACGATGGGGTTATGATCGGTGAGAAAAGGCTCGGAAAATATGCAGGTGATGATAAGCAACGAGAAGAACGGTTATCGAATTGGTTAATGGAAATGGACTTTTAAAATAATAGTCGTAACAAAGCTGCGAGATGAAAGGAAGAAGGTGAGATTTCAATCAGCAGGGATTTTCTCATAGAAGCAGTTCCTAGTAAACGAGTAATTCTTAAGATAATAAAAAACTTGTCGGAATTCTCATATATTTGTTACATCCCCCTTTTTAAAAATGGAAAAAAATGTTAATCTATTAATATTCAGATATATATCCTGGAATAAGGTTCGAATTACACCTAAAGTACGAATGTAATTTTGAAAAGTCGTTCTTTAACATCATTTACTTTTACAAGGTAAATCCAGTTCTCAAAAAAGTCTGCAAATGTTGTTTTTCTATAAGCAAGTTCTTTACCTTCTCCTTTCGCTAATTCCATTTCTAATGCCCAAAGTTCTGCTTCCCTCTTTGTTGGAAAAGTTTTAGAAAATTTTTTTGTTCTCCTCGTTTGTATAAAGAAACTTGCGCCCGATTTTCCTCTATTTATTTTTCTGTCATATTTTGTCGCACGAGAACCTTTTAACCAGTATTGACACTAATAGGGTTGTTTGTTACGTTGGTATCAGTACATAATTTATGTACTAAAAGGTATAAGGAGTCAAGTCCACAATCTTATGTAAAATAGCCTAACAATTTTTTGGGTACCCCAAATGTATTTGGCAATCAATTGATGTAGTTAATGGCAATATATTTATTTACTTTTTGCCATAATTATACACGTGCATTTTGTCGCTTGACATGGAGCCTCTGCGAGTGTGGTATCTAGCGAAGGGCGAAAGGTTAGTAATTCTCCCTTTCGCAAGGCGAAAAGCCTACCACACACGCCACTCCATGTAAAGCGTAGCGTTATACAAATAATACACTGCCACAACTTACATTTTTAAATTGCCACCAACAAAGCAATCCGGATATTCTTATAAAATACTTCAATTATATTTGAGTATGCTCATATTCAATACATACACAAAATATGTTATAATAGGAACATGATAGAAGAATATAGACATACCAAAACCACTGTAAGCCTTCTCAACTATCATTTTGTGTTTTGTCCTAGATACAGGCGAAAAATTTTTTTGAACGAGGCGGTAGATTTAAGATTTAAGCAACTCGTTCAAAAAATTTGTGAGAAGTATGGATTCAAGATAGTCGCAATGAAGACTGATAAAGATCACTGCCACTTAATTGTGAACACACTTCCTACTTTCAGCCCAGCGGATGTCATGAACAAAGTGAAAGGAGGAACTTCAAAGATACTTCGGGAAGAATTCGCACACTTGAACAAAATGCCAAGTTTGTGGACTCGAAACTACTTTGTTTCAACTGCTGGTAATGTATCCAGTGAAACCATTAAACGATACGTTGAGATGCAACGAAAACGCTAGAGAGGGGACGAAATCAATGGGGAAATCGAATACGCCTAGTTATGTCCTTGAATTAGAACTTGATGTAAACAAGAAGGATGTTGTTATTCTCGAAAAGAAAATGCGAATAGCGAAAAACATCTATAATTCATGCCTTAGGTACGCTCTCAAACGTTTAGCTGAACTACGCTCAGACAAAGAATATCGTGAACTTGTGAAAGATAAGAAAGCTAAAGCTAGAACGAAACGGCTAAAGGAAATCGAACAGTCACACGGTTACTCTGAATACCAACTTCATGATTTCGTAAAACCAATACAAGCGAAGTATAAGAAAAATATCGGTTCCTTTGAAGCACAGAAGCTTGCCTCACGTGCATTCAATGCAGTAGAGAAATTGAAGTTTCGACAAGCACAACATGTTCACTTCAAACGACCTGAAGACGATATGTCCGTAGAGAACAAATCCAATGGTACAGGGCTTCGTTTTGATGGCGAATTTCTTCTTTGGGGAGAACAAACTCGGGTATCTAAGAAGAATCCTGTAAGTCAACCTACGAAAGGTGCTCTGAAGCTGAGGGGATTCGTGAAGCCAAATGATCTCTATGCTCAAGAATCCCTTAGTGACAGAACAAAATATTGTCGGGTTATTATGCGAGAAATCCGTGGGACAAAACGTTTCTTCGTTCAGCTGGTACAAGAAGGATTCCCTCCTGTAAAACGAGATAAAGACACTGGTTTAAAAAAACACCCTGTCGATAAGTCAGACAAACGGGTTGGCATTGATATCGGTCCATCCACCATAGCTACTGTTGGCTGAGAATTGCATTATGGATGCCAAAAAGCTTCGCCATATTGAGCGAAGAATGGATAGGTCGAAACGTGCATCCAATCCAGACAACTACAATGAAGATGGCACCATCAAACGTGGAAAAAAACTTTCTTGGAACTTTTCTAAGCGATACATGAGCTTGAAAGCCAAAAGGAAGGACATTCATAGAAAACTTGTGGCTAAGCGAAAACAAGCGCATGAAACACTTGCCAACGATATTCTTTTCCAAGGTTCGGATGTTCGAGTAGAAACCATGCGCTTTCAATCTCTTCAAAAGAAAGTGAAGAAGACGACTCGAAACAAAAAGAATGGTCGTATCAATAGGAAAAAACGGTATGGAAAGAGCCTATTGAACCATGCTCCTGCTATGTTGATAACGATACTTGACCGAAAACTTGGCTATCAAGGAAAATCGGTCAAAAAAATAGATACATATGCCACAAAAGCGAGCCAGTTCAATCATGGGACTGGTGATTATACAAAGAAACAACTCAACGAGCGTTGGAACAACATCCTAGGTTTTCCAGTCCAACGTGATATATACAGCGCTTTCCTTATTAGGAACACCAAAGATAGCCTAGATACCGTTGATGTGGGTCTTTGCAACACACAATGGGATGATTTTTTAGAACTGCACAATCGTGAGATTGCACGAATTCAACAATCATCAAGCAAGACACTCTACTGGTTTGTGAAGCCAGACAAAACGAAAAGGCTGCCGTAGCAGCCTAGGAATACAAAATCAAATTAGGTTGTCGCTTGGACTGACTGGCACCAAGAGAGTTCTCCTTAAACTCAAGTATGCGATAGTGAAGTCGATGTACGGTCTCTTTTGAGGCTAGGCATGTGTAAGCGAGCTATACGCCACGCGCTATCGTGAAAGACTTGCTAAATTCATCCAGTGCTTAGGATGCAAACTCAATCGCAAGGTTGATAAGGTACCTTTGAGAAGATGAAACGCTTGTATTCTTCGCGGCATACAGGCTGCAAGCCACCTGCTGTCTAGGTCGTGGGAACCCCACGTCTTTAGGCGTGGGAGCCGTCAGTTACGTATCAATTAGTGATTGTCACGAAGAATCGGCATACCTTTATTACAACGGAAATGATGAGGAAGTTTAAGCAGTTGGCCAATTTTCATTTCGAAAGGTGGGGATGCGAGGCTTTAGAAGTAAATGGAGAAGAAGATCACCTCTCTATTGTTTTTTCAGCAACACCCCAAGTTCAGCTATCACAGATGATTAATCACTTTAAGTTAGAAACGACGAAATCATGGAAACGAACTACGATTCACCATGATGCTGGTTTTTCACTCTGGAGTTCAGGATATATGCTAACAACTATAGGGAAGATTGGACATAATACTGTTCTTGAATATATTGTCGATCAAGGAAGAAAGGAAAATCCTTTAAACCATTGATTTAGAAAACCAGGCTCTTCAATTAGAAGATGCCTGGTTTTCTAGCTTTTCCCTTACCTCATCTGGGAGCTCTTCCCATAATACCTCTTCCCAAGTTTTGATATATTTTCCTTTCGAATCGACTCGGAGAAAAGCTAAATCCCGCAATTCCCCTCCAGCATAGAAGGTGACCGTTCGTTCTTTTCCCGATTCATCAAAACCGGAAAGCGTATAATCAAACCCGCCTGGAGAACGCGGGGTGCCTTTTTCCGTTATTTGAACGTAAATATCTTTCCTCGGAACAAGAGGATTAAATCGATCCGTAACCTCATTATGAAAAATGAGAGAGGCGGCCACCAAACTCCCAACGAGTATGAATATAGTAAGTAAACCAATGAGCCAGCTTTTCATTCGCTCCCTTCCTTTCTCCTTGTTTATTGCTAAGTTTAGCAAGGAGTTTCACAGAGAGCGATCTAGATTACTTACACATAAATTACATTTTTGTAAGGATTATAAGATTTCATACTTAGATCAGGGTTGAACTACTGGCGTTTGTTCAGATAGCCACTTTTCCTCCTGATAAGCCATCTCCCAAAAAGCTAGCTCATACTCTTTAGCGATGACAAACTGTTCTTTAATTTTCTCCTTTTCTGCCACGGTAGCAGTGGCAACGATATGATTCAATAAGTCGATTTGCTCTTGTGTGGAGGATTGGAACCATTCACTAGCATAGGTTTCAATCCATTTTTGGTAGATCGGCTCTTTGGGTGTCGCATGTTCGTATGTTTTTCCAATATCTGCATAAAGCCAATAGCAAGGTAGCATTGCAGCAATCGTTTGGGCAAAGCTGCCAGAAAGAGCGGCTCGATACAAATGGGATGTATAGGCATAGGCAGTTGGCGCTGGACGGAAGTTTTCCATTTCATCTTCTGTAATATTCAAGATTTTGGCGTGTTCCTCGTGAACGGTTAGCTCTGCCTGGGCCGTTAACTGGGCTTTTTTAGCCAATAATGCCGTATGGCTAAAGTCATCAGCCTGTGCAGCAGCCAGCGCGTGGACTTTTCCGTAATGTTTTAAGTAGTAAATATCCTGGAGAATGTAATATTTAAATTTTTCTAAAGGTAAATCTCCTTGGACGATCCCTAATACGAAGGGATGCTTCAAACTAAGCTCCCAGCTGTGTTCAGTAGCTTGTCTTAATTCCTCTGTAAAATGCATAAAAAAATCCTCCTCTAATTCATCATCGTTTCCGACTGACGGGAGAAGGGTGGTGTTTTTTCCCGAAAAGAATGCTCTGCGCTCGTAGCAAAACAAAGGGGCCTCTCAGGATAAAAATTTTCCACTTCCCTCCGCTGGTATTAACCAGTTCAGGTTCTAAGGGTCCTAAAGAATTCTTTAATCTCAGCCGCAATGGCTCCCCTAGCAGAAACAAATGATTTGATTTTTTGAAAAACTCATATCGATCTTAACATAATAAACCAGAATGTCAAATACTGGCAGAGACCGTGTGTAAAATAGCGTATGCCTTCCTGCTCATTCTGTATCTAGTAACCGGAGGCAGCAGAGGAAAGAATAAGTACAATCCAGAATCCTATTTTATATACAAACGTTAAGGTCCCTAAAATAATTCCTGTGATTGCAAATCCCTTTTTCACCGGGTTCCGCATACCGATAAATCCAAAGATGATAGCCAGTAGCCATAAAGGTAATGTAAACCAACCAATAAAAGGAATGACACCCAGAATAATACCAATAATTCCTAGTACCATTGCAGCTGTTGCAAGGCCGTTTGTTTCTTCTTTTTGAATAATTATTTTTTCTGTATTGTCCATAAACAACACTCCACTTCTCATAAATAAGTAAATTAAAAATACCATCCTTATCATAAGGTGTATTTCAGAATATTTCAATAGAATCAGAGAGATTAATAGTATAAATATCCTGGATAATATGTTTTGGTTTATATAAACCAACAATCGTCCAACAGCATGGAAATGGTTTGACTAAAGAAAAAAGGGGATATAGATGAGTATGGGAAGTAGAGGAGGGTTCGAATGTTAAGTGACAGGGAATGTGAGCAATTAGCCCTTGAAGTCGTTGAATACATGAATAATGAAAAGTTTAACGAAGTGAATGATCTTTTAAAAGAGAAGCATCCCTATAATTTAAGTGTGATCTTTCAAAGCTTACCAGAAAAATATAGAGCCCCATTTCTAGAGCATCTAGAGGATTCGATGATCGCAAGTATTATGAAGAAACTCAGTACAATGCAACAAATGGAAGCTTTGGGGAAAATTGGACCTGAGAAGGCTAACAAGATACTAACGCTGCTCGACGGAGATATTCTAGCCCATCTGTTAAAAGTATATCCAGATGCTCATTTAAAACGTTATTTATCAGGACTGGGAACAGAACAATCAGCTTTTATTCAGAAAAAACTAGGATATCCAGATGGGACTGCGGGGCGTTTAATGAGTAATCAATATATTGCTTTGCAAGAATCTCTAAATGTAGAAGAGGCAATCCTTAAAGCACGGGAATTAGCTTTTTACTCGGAAAGTTTACATTATATTTACTTGCTTAATGAAAACAAACAATTGACAGGTATCATTGCTTATAGAGATTTGGTTATAGCTGCACAAGATGAAAAGCTAAAAGACATTATGAATAGACAAATGATTTGTGTATCAGCTCTTACGAAACGAGCGGAACTTGCTCGGTTACTACAAAGGTATGATTTAAGTGCTTTACCCGTATTGGATGAGGAAAGTCGGCTTATTGGCGTCATCAAATTTGAAGATATTGTCAAGGTGCTCATTCATGAAGCAAGTGAGGACTACGGCAAGTTTTCAACGGCTAGTAAAGAAATTGATTTTCAGACTAAGCCATTAACAGCAACTCTTCGGCGATTGCCTTGGTTAGTTGCTCTTTTATTTATTGGGCTTGTTTCTGGAAGTATTATTGCGAAATTTGAAGGAACGTTAGAACAGGTCGTGGCGCTTGCCTTTTTTATGCCTCTTATTGCCGGAATGACAGGAAATACTGGTACACAATCACTGGCTGTTGTTGTAAGAGGTCTAGCTGAGCAAGAGGTTGGATTGAAAAAGGCGGCCAAGTTACTTTTACGAGAAGCATGGGCTGGAGTATTAATAGGAATCATTTGCGGGCTATCGATCGCGGTGATTGCTTATATATGGCAAGGAAATATATATCTTGGCATTGTTGTAGGAGGATCATTGTTACTAACTTTAATTATTGGCACCTTGGCTGGGACGATTATTCCCCTCCTATTATACAAATTTGGAATAGATCCAGCGGTTGCCTCAGGCCCATTAATTACCACGATTAACGATATCTTCTCTTTATTTATTTTTCCATTGCTTCTTTCTTTTTGGATAAACTAGTATAGTCCGGATGGAGCGCAAGTGTTTTCAATCCTGTATTTATCCCCTCTATTTTTTGCCGTAATGCTTTTTGTAAACAATCGTCGCTAACATAGTTAACAAGAGCCTTCCTCTTTAGTAAAAAGGGGAAGGCTCTCCTCAATGTCATTTCAAAACCTTATTCTTTATCCTTTAGGGGTGTGGCATAAAGGATATAACGATCAGGCGCATTTCCTATATAATGGAAAGGATAACAGGTCGTAACCGTGAGCATTTCTTCTTGGTATTCCTCGGGGTTGATCACAGTAAGGTCGTCTTCCGGAACAATCTCTGAATCTTGAATCGTATACTCAAATGAACCATAGGGCATTTCAACAATAAAGCTGTCCCCAATTTCTAATTCGCCAAATTGGCGGAACACGGTATCCCGATGACCGGATAACACGATTTGGCTTTCCTGTCCAGGGTAAGCTGTCCCCGGATAATGACCAACACCACGTTGTAACTCATCTTCTTCAACCCCCGCTACAATCGGCAATTCTCTGTCTAAAGAAGGGATTTTTAAAATTCCAATGACATCACCTTGATCTGCATGGAATTCAACAGCCTCTGTTTCATTGGCTTGTGAATTCTGTTGTTTTTGACTGGATGATGTAACCTTTTCTTTTGCTTCCTGAATCGCCTTTGCTTGTAATCGATCGGCTTGCCATATCTGCCAAACACTAAAAAGAATTAAAAAGCCACCCCCTACAATGAGCAGGAGAGGAAAGATTTTTTTCATCTCATGATCTTCCTTTCCACTTGAAATACAAATTGGTAAGAACAATATGATAAGTAATTATTTATATTATACCTGTTTATCGCCCTATTTGGGAGTGTAATTCCCCTATTATTTAACTTTTCAGAGATATTGGAAGAAAATGAAACCGGGGTCCTGTATATGCTTCACCAAGAAGGAAAGCCCTTAGTAGATAAGGATTTTAGAAATTAGTAAACCACTTGACATTTTTGCATGCCGTTTTTAATACATTTCTTGATAGGGGTGATGAAAAGTGGCGAGAGTAAAGTACAGAGATAGTGACATTGATTTAATTGCACGGATGATGCGGGCAGAGGCTGAGGGCGAAGGGCGACTAGGGATGCTTATGGTTGGAAATGTCATTGTCAATCGAACGGTAGCTGATTGTTTAGATTTTAAAGATTTAAGAACCATACGGGATGTAATTTTTCAAGTTCAAGGTGGAAATTACTCTTTTGAAGCAGTACAAAAAGGAAATTTATTTTACAGTCCAGCAAGAGATGTAGAGAGAAATTTGGCACGAAAAGTAGTAAAGTCTTGGGGACAACATCCTTCTAAGTATGCTCTTTGGTATTTTAATCCGTATGCTCCGTGTCCACCTACATGGTATGATCAACCATTTGCGGGGCAATATAAACAACATTGTTATTATGAGCCACAGGCTAATACATGCGAAAGTGCTTATAGGTATTAGCGACAGTTGTTACCTGTTACCCATATACACACTTCAAATTAAAAAGAGGCTGGGACAAAAGTGTTTTCACCAAAGAAAAAACCGAACTAGTATGATGCATGTCCCCGCTCCGGAAATATACTTCGCTTTCCGCGGGCGGCTGGTGAGCTTCCTCGTGCTATCGCACTCCGGGATCTCACCGATGCCTTTCCTCCCGCTGGAGTCTACGTATATTTCCTCCGCTAAGGTAATGCATTGTTCGGTTTTAGAGCTTATTTTTTTATTTTTGTCCCAGCCCCTTTTTTTGTTGCAGGAAATTATAAGTCTTTGGCCACTTTTTATATCATTTTCTTTGTAGAACCTGATCTTCATTTGTTAGTAAGTTGTAGGCCCAGTTTACTTTCTCCTCTGATGGTGTTTGTACACCCTTCAATTTATAATCTAATCCCATTGCCTCATATTTATAAACGCCTAATTGGTGGTAAGGGAGGATTTCAATTTTCTCAACATTGTTTAAGCTATGAATGAAAGTGGATAACTGTCGTAAATTATCTTCATCATCTGTCCAACCTGGTACAAGAACGTGGCGAATCCAAACCGGCTTTTGCTTTTCTTCCAAATAATGAGCAAAATCAAGAATATGTTGATTAGATACATTGGTTAAAGCTTTATGTTTTTGCGGATCGATTTGTTTTACATCTAATAAGACAAGATCGGTCACTTCCATTAGAGCATCTAGTGATCGGATAAATCTCTCTTTTCTTGTGAAGCAGCCCCCTGAACTATCGATACATGTATGGATCCCGAGTTTTTTACATTCGGTAAATAACTCTGTTATGAACTCTGTGTGCAACAGCGGTTCACCACCACTTACTGTCACCCCTCCATTAGAGGCTTGTAGAAAAGGAAGGTAACTTCGTATATCCTTCATTAACTCTGCTATGGAAATTTCCTTCCCTTCTCCTCTGCCAAAGGCCCAAGTATCTGGATTATGACAATATAAGCATCGTAATAAACATCCCTGTGTAAAAATGACATATCGTAAACCAGGACCATCGACTGTCCCGCAAGACTCTACAGAGTGAATCCTTGTTTGCACTTTCATCCTTCTAACCCCCTTTTCGGTAAAATTGAAGATCGGTCTGTCACCCCTTGGATGCATAGGTGTGACAGACATTGTCTTCCTATTCCAGGGCGCTTGCACCTTTGTTCTTGTTAAACTATAAAATTCTAGCTTGCGGATAAGATCTAATAGTGGGTATTGACGTCTGGCTCCAGCGCCCAGCGACTAGCAAACTTTCGGTGCCTGCTTGCGTAAGTCAACATCGATTCACCCTTCGGTGTCTAGCTACAGGCGGTAGGGGCTCGAGGTCAAATAACCCTAAACCTAGGAAGGGAAAAACCGCCCTTCCTAGGTTTAGGAACATTTGCTTGTCGCCCCTAAACAACCGCCTTCCGCTTTTCGTGGTTCATCGTGTTTCCTTTATCTCAGGCCAACAGGATGTTGGTCAGAACGGCGTTGCGCCAGGACGGCGCGATTTTAGCCGTTCAACCTTATTATCCAAGTTTGTACGTCGCTAAACGGGCGCTTGCGCCTTTGTTTTCACATTGTTTCATGGAAGGTACGATTAATTACGTCGATTTGTTGTTCTCGTGTTAATTTTATGAAGTTAACCGCATATCCTGACACCCGAATGGTTAATTGGGGATATTGTTCAGGATGCTCCATCGCGTCTAGTAATGTTTCTCTATTGAAGACATTAATATTTAAATGGTGACCTTTTTTCACCATGTATCCATCCAGAATAGCGGCAAGATTCGTATTCCTTACTTTTTCTTCTTTTCCTAGTGCTTTTGGAACGATGGAAAAAGTATTGGAAATGCCATCAAGCGCATAATCATAAGGTAATTTGGCAACAGAGCTAAGGGATGCAAGCGCACCTTTTTGATCTCTTCCGTGAAGGGGATTTGCCCCTGGTGCAAATGGCTCACCTTTACGTCTACCATCTGGCGTGTTTCCGGTTTTTTTGCCGTATACGACATTAGAAGTAATCGTTAGAACAGATAGAGTCGGAGTAGCCCCACGGTAAGCCTGATGCTTCTGAAACTTGTTCATAAATGTTTTCACAACTTCAACGGCGATCTCATCCACTCGATCATCATTATTTCCATATTTAGGGAAATCACCGTCAATATCAAAATCAACGACAAGCCCATCCTCATCACGAATCGTTTTCACCTTGGCGAATTTGATGGCACTTAAGGAGTCGGCCACAACCGATAAGCCCGCAATCCCTCCAGCCATCGTTCTTAAGACATTTCGATCATGCAAAGCCATCTCAATCCGTTCATAGCTATATTTATCATGCATATAATGAATCACATTTAATGTATTCATATATAGCTTTGCTAGCCAATCCATCATTTGATCAAACTTCTCTATGACTTCGTCAAATTGGAGATATTCTGTGGTAATCGGAGCAAATCCAGGTCCAACCTGAACTTTTTGAAGTTCATCGACTCCGCCGTTAATGGCGTAGAGCAATGCTTTAGCTAAGTTCACACGTGCCCCGAAAAATTGCATTTGTTTTCCGATCCGCATCGCGGATACACAACAAGCAATCCCATAGTCATCCCCGTAATGTTCCCTCATAATATCGTCATTTTCATATTGAATCGAACTTGTTTGAATGGACATCTGGGCACAGAAATCTTTAAATGCCTTAGGTAGTTTAGGCGACCACAAAACCGTTAAATTAGGCTCAGGAGCTGGGCCAAGATTCTCTAGAGTATGCAAGAAGCGAAATGAATTTTTCGTTACAAGTGGTACTCCATCAAGGTTGACTCCGCCAATCGATTCTGTCACCCATGTTGGATCCCCGCTAAATAACTCATTATAATCAGGTGTTCTTGCAAATTTTACAAGTCTTAATTTCATCACAAAATGATCAACAAGCTCCTGCGCTGCTATTTCAGTCAATGTTCCATTCCGTAAATCTCGTTCAATATAAATATCAAGAAAAGTAGAGACACGTCCTAAACTCATGGCAGCGCCATTCTGTTCCTTAATCGCAGCTAAATAGGCGAAATATAACCATTGGAAGGCCTCACGTGCATCTTTAGCCGGCTTTGAAATATCGAAGCCGTAGCTTTGGGCAAGCTCTTTTAATTCATGAAGCGCTCTAATTTGTTCGGCGATTTCTTCTCGTTCACGAATGATTACTTCTGTCATTGTGCCATCACTAAGCATTAAATCCTTCTGTTTCTCTTGGATGAGGAAATCGACTCCGTAAAGAGCCACCCGGCGATAATCGCCAATAATTCTTCCGCGACCATAGGCATCTGGAAGGCCTGTGATAATTCCTGCTTTTCTAGCCATTCTCATTTCAGGGGTGTAAACGTCAAAGACACCTTGATTATGCGTCTTTCTATAGGTTGTAAAAATATCATGGACTTCGTCCGCCACTTTGTAACCGTAAGCTTCTGCAGCTGCTTCTGCCATGCGAATGCCCCCAAAAGGTTGGAGGGAACGTTTAAATGGTTGATCTGTTTGAAATCCAACCACTTTTTCCAAGTCTTTGTTTAAATAACCAGCTCCATGAGAGGTAATGGTTGATACAATCCGAGTATCCATATCGAGAACGCCACCATTTTCTCTTTCCTGCTTGGTTAATTCCATAACCTGTTCCCATAGGATCTCTGTTTCCTTTGTCGGCTTAGCTAAAAAGTCGCCATTTCCTTCATATAAAGTAAAGTTAAGCATGATAAAATTACGAACATCCACTTCTGATTGCCAGGATCCTTCTATAAAATTTTGCCACTGATTCATAAAAAGCCCTCCCAGTAAAATTGTCTTGTGAATAATTGAGCAATCCATAACAAAAATTGTGAACCATTGAGCAATACATAACGTGAATGTGAAATGCTGATCAATGTTTCAATTTAAATATAACATATTTTAGTGAGAAAGGGGAGAAAATAATCAACTTTTTCAGGGGGAATTTTCAAAAGTTATATTTTGGACATATTAGCATTCAAGTGTAGTAACAATAATAAAAAATAAAAATAAAATGACACCAAACTGTTTACTAATCTTGAATTTAGTACTATAATAATTAAAAAGTTGCATTAGGGAAACTTAAATTGCTAGGGTGAATTAATATAGATATATACAATATAGTTAGGAGTGGGAAAGCGTGAGTGGAGAAATATCTGTAAATAATCTAAATGTCTCCTATGCAGATAAAGAAGTGATTAAAAATGTAAGTTTCTCCTTTCAGACTGGTAAATTAATTGGCATTATTGGCCCAAATGGGGCTGGAAAGTCAACAATGATCAAGGCTGCACTAGGACTTATTTCAAAAAAGTCCGGTACGATTACCTTTGAAGGGAAATCGTTAGAGGCTGTGAGGAAAAAAATTGCGTACGTACCGCAACGTTCAAATATAGATTGGGATTTCCCCATTATTGTTCAAGATACAGTACTTCTTGGCACATATCCAAAGTTAGGTGTATTTCACCGACCAGCAAAAAAAGAAAAACTGTGGGCAAAGGAATGCTTAGAGAAGGTGGGCATGGCGGATTTTGCCAAACGCCAAATTGGAGAACTATCCGGTGGACAACAGCAACGAGTATTTCTTGCTCGAGCTCTTGCCCAGGAAGCGGAATACTTTTTCTTGGATGAACCATTCGTGGGAATTGATGTTTCTAGTGAAAAAGTAATCATTGATATTTTAAAAGAATTGAAAGCAGCTGGAAAAACAATTTTCGTTGTCCATCATGATTTAGGGAAGGTGGAAGCTTACTTTGATGACTTGATATTGCTTAATGGAGAACTAGTTGGCGCCGGACCTGTCCGTGAGGTGTTTTGTAACGAGAAAATTCAACAGGCCTACCAAACTTCACACATACAGTTGACAGGTTTGGGGGTAGGGGTTTAATGGAATTTATATCTGATTTAATGAATTATGCATTTTTACAAAAGGCGTTTGTTACTTCCATTGTTGTGGGCATTATTTGCGGAGTAATCGGTAGTTTTATTGTGCTCAGAGGGATGGCTTTAATGGGGGACGCTATTTCGCATGCGGTACTGCCAGGCGTAGCCATTTCTTACATTTTGGGCATTAACTATTTTTATGGTGCGGTAGTGGTCGGAGTATTAACTGCTCTTGGGATTGGTGCGATCAGTCGAAATAGCCGAATTAAAAATGATTCGGCGATCGGGATCGTTTTTTCTGCCGCGTTTGCCCTTGGAATCATTATGATTACGTTAGCTAAAAGTGCTACAGACTTAACACAGATTTTGTTTGGAAATATTCTGGCTGTAAGGGCATCTGACATGTGGCTTACGATTATTATTGGGGCCATAGTCGTTTTAACGGTGTTAATTTTTTACAAGGAATTGCTGATTACAAGTTTTGATGAAACGATGGCAGCAGCATATGGCTTGAAAACTCGAATGATTCATTACGGAATCATGGTTTTATTAACCCTTGTTACGGTTGCCTCCTTACAGACGGTTGGCGTTATTTTAGTTGTCTCGATGTTGATTACACCGGCATCAAGTGCCTATCTTTTAACGAATCGGATGTCGACTATGATTTGGCTTGCATCCCTATTTGGAGCGATTTCCGCAGTACTGGGCCTCTACATCAGCTTTGAACTTAATCTGCCTTCAGGTCCAGTCATCGCACTTGTAGCGACGAGCATCTTTCTATTAGTATTTATTTTTTCGCCAAAACAAGGAATATTGTGGAACACAATTCGTAAATATAAGCGGCGTACAGTCATAAATGATTAAACGACGTGCCGAAAAATTTTATGGAAGTGAGTTGGATTTTACAAATTTTTTTCAAGAGGGGATTACAAAACACGGCGATTGTTTTATGCCAATTGTTCCAGAACAGGCAAAATGAGTAGCGATAAAGGAGTATGTGTCAAATGAAAAAGTTTTTTCTAGGAACGACCCTATTGAGTATGGCAATCTTTTTACTTAGTGCTTGTGGAGGTCAGGAAGAGACTTCCGGTAACAGTGAAGATAAGCTTCAAGTGGTCACTTCCTTTACCATCATTGCGGATATGGCAAAAGAAATTGGTGGCGATGATGTCGAAATTCATAACCTTGTTCCAACAGGCACAGACCCACATGAATATGAGCCTTTGCCAGAAGATATAAAAAAAGCAACTGATGCAGATGTCCTTTTTTATAATGGATTAAATTTGGAAGGCGGTAAAGCGGGTTGGTTCTTTAAAATGATTGATTCTGTAGGGCAGAAGAAAGAAAATATATACAGTTTAACAGAACGTGTAAAGCCAATGTACCTTGCTGGAAAAGATGGAAAAGATGAAGAAATCAATCCACATGCCTTTATTGATCCGGCGGTTGGCATTGTGATGGCCGAGGATATGCGTGATGCGCTTATGGAGGTTGACCCCGATCATAAAGAGGGGTATAAGGAAAGAGGAGACGAATATGTAGAAAGGCTGAAGGAGATCAATCAAGAGTATGAAGAGAAGCTTGGGGCTCTGCCTGAAAAAGACAAGATACTTGTGACTAGTGAACGTGCCTTTCAATATTTGGCGGATCATTTTGGATTAAAAGAGGCTTTTATTTGGGAAATTGATACAGAAGAAAACGGATCACCGGAACAAATTAAGAATTTAGTTTCTTATATTAAGGACCATAATGTACCTACCTTATTTGTAGAATCGAATGTCGATACCCGTCCAATGGAAACTGTTTCTTCCGAGACAGGTGTTGAGATTTACGAAAAGCCCATTTATTCAGATGAGATCGGCAAGCCTGGTGAAGAAGTAGATACGTATGTGAAATATTTAAATTATAATATTCAAATCCTTACTGATGGCTTAACGCGATAAACCATAATATAAACTGAAGATTCAAGAGAAATCGAAAATGTCGGAGCAAAACTAATGGAAACTGTGTCAAAAAAGACAGATGCGCGGGTGACACATAATAAAATTTTTGGCGTATACTATCGAGCAGATCTATGATGGACTAAAACAGTAGGAAAAACAGCTTATTTTTAAAAAGTAAGCTGTTTTTTTAATGTAAAGAAATTAAGTTCTTACTTCCGTGCACCAACTAGCGCATTTTCGGTGACTTCTTTTGGTTTAAGTCAGTATGTATTAACTCGAATCTAAAAGGGATCACAAATACATCCAAACGAACGTTTTCACCCACTCTCCGATTCTTCCGTACCCACTAGAAAATCCTCAATTTTTTTTGATAAAATATGATGGTTTTTGTCAAAATAATGTTCACCATTAAAGTAAATCGCATGTTTTTCTGCAATGGGGGAAGTTGAATATAAGATAAAAGTAAACGCCTTTGATTGTGGGTCCTCCTCCCGATAAACAACGGAGTCATTTGTTTGGTTTGATTGTAAAAGAGCTATCAATGTTTGTAATTCTTCGTTTTTCTCAATTAACTTTTTGAAGAGAAACTGATTATATTCAACCTCTTCATAGACCTCTATTTTTTTAAAGGATGGTGGATCTATTTGTTCCAGTATACGTTTATCTGATACATAACCTTCTTTCACGTAAATCTTATACCCATTAATTTTATTTGAATCTCTAACCGCGACAAGATGAGAATGATTAATGACAGAGTATAGTTTCGTCCCCGCTTCTAAATAAGCAGCATCTCCATTTTTAGGAGTATATTTTGCATTTTTGACATGGTCTTTTAACTTTTTCTTAATTTCCCCAATGGGCTCCCCGATAAAATTCGGATCCGAAATTTCAACATGAGGGCTTGCAAGATACTGATCTCCTTGAAATTCTAGAAAATCCGTCCACTCAATCGTTGCCTCAGAGCATCCCGCTAATAATATGAGGATTGTGAATATGAACCACTTCTTCTTCATAGGCATTTCTCCTCCTCCTATATAGACGTTTCTATGTGGGAAAACGTTTCAGTTAAATGGAAAAAAACTGCGCTTTTTTTTATAACCAGTTATGCATGACTTTTATTTGAACGTTGAGACTATAGGTAGGAGGCTGAAAACAAAATGAACAATATCGCATCTTTTTCAGAGAAAAGGCGAGAAAAACAGTTAACATATGAAAGGAAATTATTACGTAATCTTTCAATAGATGAATTAAGGAAAAGTGTTCTTCATCATATGAGGACGATTGGAGTAGGGATATTTGGCGAGAACAGCTTAGAGGAAGCGTGCTTTGATATTGCGATTGAAGCGTACTTAAATGGAGGGGAGTATAGCCGATTCGTTCTTTATGGGGAGACGCTAGAAATGATTAGGGAACGATGTTATGAAGATCGAGCACATTACATGAATACCTTATATAATTTCTGGCTTTATTGGGATTATGGACAAAAGTTAATTGAAGAGAAGTCTACTTACGAAGCTTGTGAACAGTTTGTCAATAACTGGTGGAGCAGAGGTTTTCAAAACGGCGAACAGCGATATAAACTTCGCTTACATTAAAGTTCTAAAAAGGATTCTTGTCCCATAGGTTAAAAAGAGAAAGAGTGAAGGGGATTTGGGGATGAGAAAAAGTATAAAAGTGATCTTATTTTTTATCGGGGCGGCTGTATTATTTCTCTTATTGCAGTATAAGTTTATACCGAAAGATTCCTTTGATGCCTGGAACCTTCCATTATCAGGGAAAATCATTTATTTAGATCCAGGTCATGGTGGCCCAGATGGGGGCGCGGGAGACTCTGAAGCATTGGAAAAGGATATTGCCTTAGAGGTTTCGCTTAAATTGCGTGATTACCTTCAGGAACAGGGAGCTTTAGTATTAATGACAAGGGAGACAGACAAGGACTTAGCTGGTGCTGATGTAAAAGGGTATAGCAGAAGAAAAACTGAAGATCTGCATAAAAGAGTGAAGCTGGTAAATGAGTCAGACGCTGATCTTGTCATTAGTATTCATTTGAATGCCATTCCATCACCCCGCTGGAGTGGGGCCCAAACCTTTTATGCGCCACATTTCGCAGCGAACAAACGGGTTGCCACTTTTATTCAAGATGAATTGGTTGAGACTTTAGAGAACACAGACCGAAAAGCTAAAGTCATTGAACATGTTTATTTATTGAAAAAATCTAAAAAGCCAAGTGCATTAGTGGAAATTGGCTTTTTATCAAATCCATCAGAACGAGAAAACCTACTTTTAGATTCTTATCAAGATAAAGTAGCTTTTTCAATCTATAAAGGCATTACGCGCTATTTCACAAAAGAACCTTCACTTGAATCGGACTCCTAAAAAGTCGTGTTCAAAAAGGAGGATAAAAAGGACCCGTCGGCGACTACGCTGACGTCCTGTCAGCAACGCCGACACTAGCACATCCTGTGCGTCGAAAGTTCGAGGCGGCGCAGTTTCGAGCACAAGGAAAGCTTCCCTGAATCCGCATCGCACGCCGGAAAAGTGGTTTTCTTTTCCAAGGAGCAGACTTGCACAGGATGTGCTGACTTCTACGTTGCCCACAGGACGTGGGCGGTTTTAGCAGAAGAACCTTCTCCTAATACATGAGCAGCACAGAAACAAGCCAACGAAGAAATTCGCAGTGTCATTTTTACCGGACTTTTTGAACATCCTCCTAAAATTATATTTGCACCTTCCTTTCATATTCTTCCCTCCAAGCGTATAACATTCTGATAAAAGTGAAGTATGTTATACTAGGAGTAGAAAGCGAATCCACAAAAAGGAAGGTGCCAATTTTGGTTACGAACGAGCAAGCAATTGAAATATTGAACAAAATGGAAGATCCATTACTACATAAAACGCTTGAAGAGACAAACGGGATTCTAGAGGTAAAAATCAAAGAAGAGAAGTCTCATATTAGTGTAAAAATCGCAATTGCCAAGACAGGAACGCCAGAACAATTACAGTTTCAAATGAAAATTGTAGAGGCTTTGAAAGAAGCTGGTGCGGCCAGTGTTGGCATTCGTTTTGCCCAATTATCTGAAGAGGAATTAGACAAGCACCGAGCTTCCGGATCCATCCCGGGCGAAGAACCTGGAGGACTATTATCTCCCAATAGCTCGACAACTTTTATTGCCATTGCGAGCGGAAAAGGCGGGGTTGGAAAATCAACCGTTTCTGTTAATTTAGCTGTTGCTTTAGCGCGTCTTGGTAAAAAAGTTGGCTTAATTGATGCGGATATTTATGGCTTCAGTGTCCCAGATATGATGGGAATTGAGGAGCGTCCGAAATTAAAAGGAGATCGAATTTTGCCTGTTGAACGCTTCGGAGTCAAAGTCATTTCGATGGGCTTCTTTGTAGAGGATAATGCTCCTGTTATTTGGCGTGGTCCGATGTTAGGGAAAATGTTAAATAACTTTTTTACCGAGGTGGAATGGGGAGAACTTGATTATCTACTGTTAGATCTACCACCTGGAACAGGGGATATGGCCTTGGATGTTCACACCATGTTACCAAGCTGTAAAGAGATTATTGTGACAACGCCACACCCTACAGCTGCGTTTGTTGCGGCTAGAGCCGGTGCTATGGCCTTGAGAACAAACCATGAAATCCTTGGAGTTATTGAAAACATGGCCTATTTCGAAAGTAAAGTGACGGGAGAAAAGGAATATGTCTTTGGCAAAGGCGGCGGAGATAAGCTAGCAGAGGAACTACAAACCGAGCTTCTCGGAAGGCTTCCATTACAACAACCAGATTGGAATGAAGAGGAATTTGCTCCGTCTGTTTATGCAGAAGATCATCGAATTGGAAAGGTTTATCAAGAAATCGCTCATAAAGTTGCCAACATTTTAGGGTAATTTCATTTATAAAAAAATGCCCCTACGTTCTTAATAGAACTTAAGGGGCATTTATTTACCTTGGCTATTACGGTCGTGAATCATGATTTATCTTTGTCCTTCTCCCCCTTATCAGCTTTCTCCCCTGCCTCTTTTGCAGCCTTCAGTAAGAGGTCTTCTATTTGGGCTTTATATAAGGGACTCTCGATCGTCTCTGAGATGACGTTCTGTAAATGTTCACGGAATTCTTTGCTTTTGACAACTGTAGAGTATTCCTTTTGAAGTTCGGGATCTTTAAGGATATCAATGAACAACTGTTGATACTGTGGGTCCTTCATTAGATCTTTAAGCAAAGCCTCATGTTCTGTTTTCATGCTTTTTGCAACAGCTTCTGCAAATTTAGGATCCTGAAAAGACCTTTTCCAAAACTCCTCAGCTTTCTCGGAAGTCAATGCTTGCTCAATAGAGCTTTTGACAACATCTTCGTTCATAATCAATTGTTGCTTTATATCTTCATCACTAATAATTTCTTGAATGGCTTTTTTTCCGTCATCTGTTTTAAGTATGTCGACAATCATTTTCTTTGTTTGATCATAATCCAGTTTTTCATTTCCTACATCCGCTCCACCACAGGATGCAAGCATAAATACAGATATTATGAGGAGCAGAGAGACTCTTGTTTTCATGAGTGAGGAACGCTCCTTTCGTGAATGTAAAACAGTAAATGGATCCCCATTTTCCCTTACCTTTAATATGGTGGTTTGTGAAGAATTTATGCACAATCTGTCCAAACATAGCTTTTTTGTGTGAAGACTGATAAAATCGGTGTGATAAGGACAAGTTATGGAGGATTAAACGTGACGATACGCAACCTGATTAAATTTTTATTTAATTCCCTTTTACTGGGTGGTATTATAACAGGAATTTTAGGGTTTTTAATTCGCTGGAATGAATTTCAGCCATATTTCACTGAGGTAAAAATAGGCGCCATTTTATCTACGTTTATTTGGCTAGTTGGTGTGGGCTTAATCTTCGCTGTTGTAAGCCAGGTCGGTTTTTTTGCTTATTTATTCATTCATCAATTTGGATTAGGTATTTTTAGGTCCATTTCATTATGGAATGCTGTTCAGCTTGTACTGATTGTATTTGTTTTATTTGACCTTATTTATTTTCGTTTTCAAGCCTTTGCAGGAGAAGGGGAGAGTATTCTTCCATATGTGGGATTGGCCATATTTCTCCTTGTAGCCGCATTAATTGTCGCATTCTTTAAGGCAAAAACGACGAATCGTACAACCTTCGTCTCGGCGCTTTTTTTTATGGTCGTTGTCACGATTTTAGAATGGCTACCAGTATTACGAGTGAATGAAGTAAGTTGGGTATATTTAATGATTTTTCCATTGATTGCGTGTAATGCCTACCTCATTCTAATGTTACCTAAATACAATAAATTATCGGCTGAAGAACGTGAAAGAAAGTCGTCTCAGAAAAACAACGTCCAGACAGATCATAAAAAACAAACAAAAAAAGCGAGCCGCTAATCGACTCGCTTTTTTGATACTTCTTATGGAACGAGTTTTGTTTTGACATTGCCGTTGGTAATTAGGACGGATAGGTTTACTAACTCATCTTTTCCCTTTAAGATCGATATGATTTCAGGCAAAGCTTCAGCTGTTTGTGTTGCTGCATCTGAAGCATGCATTAGGATGATGTCTCCTTTTTTGGCCTTTTTAACATTCTCGATGATTTCTTTTGTTCCTGGGTTCTTCCAGTCTTGTGAATTCACACTCCAATGTATGACGGTTAATCCTAACTGGTCCGCTATTTTCAGTGTGCGTTCATCAAAATGGCCTGTTGGGGAACGCAGGAGTGTAATCTCTTTAATGTCCTGCTTTTTCAAAATCTCAATCGATTTTAAAATATCTCCTCTTACTTTTTCGTCGTCCAATTCAGTATAATCTTCATAAGCATAGCCAAGGCTTCCTATTTCATAGCCTAAATCGACAATTCGCTTGACAGTGTCAGGGTGCTTTTCTGCCCAGGCCCCCGATAAGAAAAAGGTGGCAGACCTTACTTCTTTCTCCTCTAATACGTCCAAAATTGGCTCAGCTTGTACATCCCCCCAACCAATATTAAAGGTTAAACCAATCCCTTTATCCCCCTTATATATCGCCTTTGGACCGTCCTTTGTGCTAAAAACAGGAATATATAAAGAGGACTGGGAGAAAAATAATAGGGCTGTAAAAAATGAGATCAAGACAACAAACATTCCTTGCTTTACTCTTCGACCATTTACTGCTAAAAAGAAATTCATTTTCTCTCCTCCTCATGCCCGTCCATTATTTAATCTATGCATAAGAAGTCGACCGATATGATTACAAATGTGATGAATTGGAAAAATAAAAAGGGTTGAAAAAAATATAAAATGGGTTATAATAAAATATGTCTATTGATAAACTTATTCCGCAGTAGCTCAGTGGTAGAGCTATCGGCTGTTAACCGATCGGTCGTAGGTTCGAATCCTACCTGCGGAGCCATGCTTCCATAGCTCAGTTGGTAGAGTGCATCCATGGTAAGGATGAGGTCACCGGTTCAAGCCCGGTTGGAAGCTTAGCTTACAAGCGTTGATATGAAGCGATTCTTGGAGGGGCCAAGGGTCGCTTTTTTCTTTTGAAGTTGTAGTCTTGCCGACATTTTGACGGTAGATCGCTGTTTTTATTTGGAAATTTGTTTTGCTCATTTTGACGGTACAAATACATGGAGGCAGAACGATATAAATATTCGAAATAAATGGTATAATGTTTCTAATCATTGATAGATGATAATGAAAGTAAGGAAAGTATTCTACCAGTAAGGAGAAATGACCTAGATGGATATAGCTGGCCTTTTTCGCAGGAAAAGTACGAAACGTTTGATTATTTTCGGACTCATTATCTTGGTCCTATATAGTATGAGGAGTATGATCAACTTAATTTTACTAACATTCATTTTTTCCTTTTTAATGAATCAGCTTATTGAATTTATCGTGAAACGGTTGCCGGTACCACGGTGGATCTTAGTTTTAATCACCTATACGATTATTGTAGGGTTACTAACGTTTGGACTTGTTAAATATTTCCCAATTATTACTTCCGAAATTACGACTTTGATTAAACAAATTAATAGCTTTTACACGCAGCCGCATGACAATATGATTTTAAACTATATTCAACAGATCATCTCAGAAAACCAAATTGCGGCATACTTAGAAAATGGATTTTCCTTTCTGATTAAATCATTTACGGATATTAGTAAAACAAGTGTTCAAGTTGTGATTGCTTTAATCTTGAGCTTATTTTTTCTATTGGAAAAACCGCGTTTAAAGGAATTTACGGCCAAGTTTAAGGGAAGCAAAATCGCTCCATTTTATTATGAAATTGAATTTTTTGCTAAGAAGTTTACAAGTACGTTCGGAAAAGTTATCGAAGCGCAATTTATTATCGCGCTTATCAACTGCTTTTTAACCGTTATAGCACTAGCAATTATGGGCTTTCCGCAATTATTCGCCTTAGCGATTATGGTGTTTATTCTTGGTCTTATTCCGGTTGCTGGGGTGATTATCTCTCTCATACCGCTTTGTATTATTGCTTATACAATTGGCGGCTTGATAAATGTTGTGTATGTTGTGGCTGTGATTACGGTAATCCATATGATAGAAGCCTATATATTAAATCCGAAATTAATGTCAGCCAAAACGGATTTACCTGTTTTCTACACCTTTGTTGTTTTAATCTTTTCGCAAAATTTCTTTGGGGTGTGGGGCTTGATCGTTGGAATTCCCGTGTTTGTTTTCCTATTAGATGTTCTTGGGGTTACGAATAAACCGGAAAACACTGGGGAAATAAGCCCGTAAAAGAGAGAAAGGGATCCTCCATTATGAGTTCAAGGATATGACCTGAAAAAATCATGTCCTTGTCTTAGTGTAGGCTTTAAGGAGGATCAATTCACTTTTATAGTTTCTTTTTTGATTTATAATTGGGAAGAATCGGATTGAATCTCATAGAAATCCACTTACCCATTTTTTGAAAATAAAAATTTCCTTTTTCTGCTTGACTATATTCTCACTTTCCACTATACTCTTTTTTGGGTCGTAAAAAGCCTGTCTGCAAATTTCAAAGAATAGGCCCCTTGGTCAAGCGGTTAAGACACCGCCCTTTCACGGCGGTAACACGGGTTCGAATCCCGTAGGGGTCACCATCTTAAAAAATTGCAACTTCTGAATAATTGAATGAGTTGACGCAGTCATGCGCCGCTCATCGCACCTCCCGTTAAAATTGGGAGGAGCAAGCAGGACAAGGAAACGAAAGAGAGAAGGAGCGAGCGTACATTAGATACGTGACCGACTGATCGAGAGAGTTGACGCAGTCATGCGCCGCTCATCGCAATTTTAACATGGAGGATTAGCTCAGCTGGGAGAGCATCTGCCTTACAAGCAGAGGGTCGGCGGTTCGAACCCGTCATCCTCCACTCTTATTTAGTGGACAAGTTGTTGTTTCTATAAATAAGTAGACATATATTTTGGTGGGGTAGCGAAGTGGCTAAACGCGGCGGACTGTAAATCCGCTCCCTCAGGGTTCGGCGGTTCGAATCCGTCCCCCACCACCATTTTTTTATTTCATGAATATTTTTTATCCGCATGGGTAAGATACATATATCATCGTTGGGCTATAGCCAAGTGGTAAGGCAACGGACTTTGACTCCGTCATTCGTTGGTTCGAATCCAGCTAGCCCAGCCATGAGCCATTAGCTCAGTTGGTAGAGCATCTGACTTTTAATCAGAGGGTCGCAGGTTCGAATCCTGCATGGCTCACCATTTAATGCGTCTTGAGGAATTCAAGGCTTTTTTAATTTCCTAAAAAATTTTAGCTTATATAAAAAGTAGACGAGCAACAATCTTCCGGTGGATTGTTACTCGTCTATATTTGTTGTAAGAGCGTGATATTTATTGAGAAGCTTGTCCAATTGATCACTAACATGAACAACCCGTTCGTCTGCGAAGGAAAAGGTCAAACCGAGTTCAATCATCTGTTGTCTTTGTTGTTCAATTTTATTGAGTAATTCCGATCTCCTTCCCATATGTATCACCTTCCCATTCGTTTCTTGTTGTTTCTTGTATTCCCAATTTCAGATAAAATTAAACAAGTAGCGAGAAATTTGGTACTATAAGGATAATGTGTGCCTATATTTTTAATAAATGTGGAAAAAGGTATTTTTTCTTTTTTATTTTGAAACTTTTTTTTGCACGATACGTATACATGGATAACCGCATGAGCGGGGGGTAAATTAGGGATGGATTTGATTATCAACCAACGGATCAAAGAGGTTTTAAAAGGTGATCGGGAAGCATTTGGCGAAATCGTAGAATTATTTAAAGATAAGGTATTCCAGTTATGTTATCGAATGTTGGGAAATCGGCATGAAGCAGAGGATATCGCTCAGGAGGCTTTTGTCCGAGCGTATATTAATATTCATAGCTTCGATCAAAAGAAAAAATTTTCAACATGGTTATATCGGATTGCCACAAATCTTTGTATTGACCGAATTCGCAAAAAGAAGCCTGATTATTTTCTTGATGCAGAAGTGGCAGGAACGGAAGGCCTGACCATGTATTCACAAATTGCGGCTGAAGGAAAATCTCCTGATTCTGAAGTGGAAACTCTTGAACTTCAAGAGCTTGTTCAACGGGAAATTATGAGATTACCGGATAAATATAGGATCGTCGTTCTCTTAAGATATATTGATGACCTTTCACTGAATGAGATAAGTGAAGTTTTAGAAATGCCGCTGGGGACAGTGAAGACGCGAATCTATCGGGCGCGTGAAGCGCTTCGTAAACAGCTGAACAATTTGTAGGAAAGGTGAGAAGGAAATTGAAGGCGTGTCCTGAAGAGATCGTTCTCTATATGCATGATTACTTAGATGGTGACCTGCCTTACGAGAAGGAGCGAATTTTAAAAAATCATTTACAGCAATGTTCTAGCTGTCAAACACATTTTCAAGAGCTAAAGAGAACCGTTGCTTATATACAAAGTCCGTCGAATTTACAACCTTCAAATGATTTTGCTAAAAATGTGATGGCTAATCTCCCTAAAGAGAAAGGGAGTGCGGGTGTTAAGCGCTGGTTCCGCCATCATCCGATCCTTGTTGCAGCCTCACTATTCCTTGTTTTGATGGCTGGAAGTGTTTTCAGCATGTGGAGTGATGACCAAAGGTTTTCAGTGACAAAACAATCTAATCTTGTCGTCGAAAATAATACTGTCATCGTACCAGAAGGAAAAGTTGTAGATGGAGATATTACTGTCAAAAATGGTGATATTCGAATTGAAGGCGAAGTAAAGGGTGATGTGACCGTCATTAATGGCGAGAAATATATGGCATCTGCTGGAAAAATTACAGGAGATGTGGAAGAAATCAATGAATTATTTGAATGGCTTTGGTACAAAATAAAACAAGGCGGAAAGAATATTGTTCATCTGTTTGAAAGTGATTAAACGGGACTGTTGGGGGATCAGCAGTCCTATTCTTTTTGCTGAATAAAAATAGGATTGATCACGATGTGTATAATGGTGATTAGTAAATAATGTATGTTATAATGTATGAGTTATAATACATAGTATAATGGAGAATATACACCATTTTGAATAAACAGATGGAGGAAAGATAATGCCGTTTGCCGACCTTCCCATCCTAAAATATGTATCGCAAATCGTTGATATTTTTCTTGTTTGGTTTGTTGTCTATAAATTGATCATGGTTATACGAGGAACAAAAGCTGTTCAGCTACTTAAAGGTATTTTTGTTATTATTATTGTGAAATTACTTAGTGATTTTTTCCATTTAAATACATTAAGTTTGATGATGGAACAGGTGATTACGTGGGGATTTCTAGCAATCATTATTATTTTTCAACCTGAGTTAAGACGTGCCTTAGAACAATTAGGACGTGGGAAGTTTTTTGCTAGGAGTGGAATCCAAGAGGAGGAAGAACAAAAGCATCGAGTCGATGCCATTATAAATGCAACCAATTATATGGCGAAAAGGCGAATTGGTGCCCTGATTTCGATTGAAAAGGAAACAGGCATGGGAGATTATATCGAGACGGGAATACCAATGAATTCTAACTTGACTCATGAATTATTAATTAATATCTTTATTCCGAACACCCCTCTGCATGATGGGGCAGTGATCATACAAAAAACAAAGATTGCCGCGGCAGCTTGTTACTTGCCCCTATCGGAAAGTCCGTTTATCTCTAAAGAACTAGGAACGAGACACAGGGCAGCACTAGGGATTAGCGAGGTTACAGATAGTTTAACCATTGTTGTTTCAGAAGAAACGGGTGATGTATCTGTGACAAAAAACGGTGAGCTTCTTCGTGATTTATCGAATGAAAAATTCAAGGAAATTTTAACGAATGAGCTTATTGATGATCCTAAAACTAAGCCATCCTCCCCATCAATCTGGAAGAGAAGGGAGAAGACAAAGAATGGATAATTTTATGGAAAACCCTTGGTTTGTTCGAATTATCGCTTTGTTGCTAGCTATTTTCCTTTTTGTGACAGCTAATGATATCGGAGGTAAAAATAAAAGTTCTACACCTAATAGCATGGAGAATAGCGATATCGATACCATTGCCGATGTCCCTGTTGAAGTGTATTATGACTCCGAAAATCTAGTTGTTTCTGGTGTACCGGAAACAGTTGAAGTAAAATTGGAAGGACAAAGAAGGTTTGTCGAGGCTGCAAAAAGGCAGCGGGACTTTACAATTTATGTGGATCTATCAGATTTAGAAATTGGGAAACATCGCGTTCCGATTTTATATAAGGATATTTCTGATAAATTAAAGGTGGCAGTTGAACCATCTTATACGGAAGTGAATTTACAAGAGAAGGTTACAAAAGATTTCAGAGTCGAGGCCGAATTTAACCGGAGTATTTTGGCTGAAGGCTTTGAAGCAGAACAACCGGAAGTAGAGCCAAAAACCGTAAAAGTCACGGGGGCAAAGGATGTTATTGAAAGGATCATGTATGTAAAAGCGACAATTGATGCGAGCGGCCTGATTAACGATACAATAAAAAGAGAAGCGCGTGTCACCGTACTTGATCGAGATTTGAATAAACTAAGTGCGAGTGTAGAGCCTGAAACAGTTGCTGTGACGATTCCCATTACGAATCCAAGGAAAAATGTCCCCATCAAGATTAATAAAGAAGGGGAAGCTCCTAAGGGGATCGATATTAAAGCTGTAAGCACCGTCACGCCTGAAGTGATGATATTTGGGACAACTGAGGTTTTAAAAGAGATAGACGAGCTAGAGGTATCTGTGGATATTAGTAATATCCATGAAGATACCGAAATCGAAGTTCCTATTGAGCGGCCTACAGGTGTCAATAAAATTACTCCTGAAAATATAACGGTCAAAGTAACAGCGGATAAACAGCAGCATGAAAAGACTTTAGACGGAATACCCATTGAGGAAAAAGGCCTGAATGCGGGGATGGAATTTGAGTTTTTATCACCGGCTACAGATTCGGTAGCATTGAAAGTGTTTGGTGAGGAAAAGGATGTAAAGGACGTTAAAAAAGGACAGTTTCATGTCATCATGGATTTAGCTGGTCTTAGCTCGGGAACTCATGATGTGGAACTTGCGGTTGAAGCACCTGAAAACGTAAAATGCGAACTATCACAAAAAACAGTAAAAGTGCGAATAAGAGATAAAGAAAATGGTTAAACCATTTTCTTAAGAAGGAGCGAGAATTAGAATGGGTAAATATTTTGGAACGGATGGAGTAAGAGGGATTGCAAATAGTGAACTTACGCCAGAATTAGCATTTAAGTTGGGAAGATTTGGAGGCTATGTTTTGGCTAACCAAACGGAACGCCCTAAAATTCTCATTGGTAGAGATACCCGGGTTTCAGGTCATATGCTAGAAGGTGCCCTTGTATCTGGATTATTATCGATTGGTGCGGAGGTTATGCGTCTAGGTGTTATTACGACGCCCGGAGTAGCCTATTTGACAAAAGTATTAGGAGCGCAGGCGGGAATCATGATTTCTGCCTCTCATAATCCTGTTGCCGATAATGGCATCAAATTTTTTGGTCCAGATGGATTCAAGTTATCAGATGAACAAGAGAATGAAATTGAGCAATTATTAGATGCGGGGGATGACCTACCTCGTCCTACTGGAGCTGCATTGGGGGTTGTCAATGACTACTTTGAAGGTGGGCAAAAGTATTTGCAGTTCCTGAAACAGTCTGTGGATGAAGATTTTACGGATATACATATTGCATTAGATTGTGCGAATGGTTCGACATCCTCTCTTGCTACTCATTTGTTTGCAGACCTGGATGCTGATATTTCAACAATGGGTTCATCTCCGGATGGACTTAATATCAATGATGGAGTAGGCTCAACCCATCCAGAAGCTCTTAGTGCCTTTGTAAAGGAGAAAGGAGCAGATATCGGGCTTGCATTTGATGGGGATGGTGATCGAATTATTGCGATTGATGAAAATGGACAGGTTGTAGACGGGGATTATATTCTTTATATCTGTGCCAAGCATTTACAAGCGGAAGCACGCTTGCAGCAGTCTACCGTTGTTTCAACCGTTATGAGCAACCTAGGCTTCTATAAGGGGCTGGAAGAGCTGGGGATCCAGAGCGTCCAAACAGCTGTTGGTGACCGTTATGTAGTAGAGGAAATGAAAAAGAATGGCTATAATTTGGGTGGAGAACAATCAGGTCATATCATTTTTCTAGATTATAATACAACAGGTGATGGCCTTTTAACCGGTCTTCAGCTTGTGAACATTATGAAGCTGACAGGGAAACCATTGTCAGAATTAGCAAAGGGTATGCAGAAGTTTCCACAAACACTGATTAATGTGCGAGTGAAGGATAAACATCATGTGACCGATAATGAAAAGGTTAAAGCAGTCATAGCAGAGACAGAGGCAGAAATGAATGGAAATGGTCGTATCCTTGTCCGTCCATCTGGTACTGAGCCGCTGGTACGGGTCATGGTAGAGGCTGCAACAGAAGAAGATAGTGAGGCATTCTCAAATCGGATTGTCACCGTTGTCCAGGAGGAAATGGGCCTTCCTGCTGAAGAATAGAAGAAAGGAGATGCGAACAGCTAAGGTATAGCTTTTCGCATCTTTTTGTCTATATGGCCGTCCCCGTTTTTGGAGAAAGTGTAAAAAGGGATACAGCGAGAAAGGTGGCCGTCCCCGTTTTTGGAGAAAGTGTAAAAAGGGATACAGCGAGAAAGGTGGCCGTCCCCGTTTTTGCGAGAAAGTGTAAAAAGGGTTACGGCGAGAAAGGTGGCCGTCCCTGTTTTTGCGGGAAAGTGTAAAAAGGGTTACAGCGAGAAAGGTGGCCGTCCCTGTTTTTGCGGGAAAGTGTAAAAAGGGTTACAGCGAGAAAGGTGGCCGTCCTCGTTTTTGCGAGAAAGTGTAAAAAGGGTTACGGCGAGAAAGGTGGCCGTCCCTGTTTTTGCGGGAAAGTGTAAAAAGGGTTACAGCGAGAAAGGTGGCCGTCCCCGTTTTTGCGAGAAAGTGTAAAAAGGAGGACAGCGAGAAAGGTGGCCGTCCCCGTTTTTGTGAGAAAGTGTAAAAAGGGGTACAGCGAGAAAGGTGGCCGTCCCTGTTTTTGTAAGAAAGTGTAAAAAGGGGTACAGCGAGAGGGGTTGCCGTCCCTGTTTTTGTAAGAAAGTGTAAAAAGGGTTACAGCGAGAAAGGTGGCCGTCCCCGTTTTTGTAAGAAAGTGTAAAAAGGGGTACAGCGAGAAAGGTGGCCGTCCCTGTTTTTGCGAGAAAGTGTAAAAAGGGGTACGGCGAGAAAGGTTGCCGTCCCCGTTTTTGTAAGAAAGTGTAAAAAGGGTTACAGCGAGAATGGTGGCCGTCCCCGTTTTTGCGAGAAAGTGTAAAAAGGGGACAGCGAGAATGGTTGCCGTCCCTGTTTTTGTAAGAAAGTGTAAAAAGGAGTACAGCGAGAGGGGTTGCCGTCCCCGTTTTTGCGAGAAAAGGTGCAAAAAAGAGGACAGCGAGAAGGAAGGCTGTCCCCTTATTTTTATATATAAATTATCTATTTATAAGTGATTGACTCGCTGCTTTAAAAGCCTGTTTCACATCAGCGATCAGATCGTCCGCTTTTTCAACACCAACAGAAAAGCGTAATAATCGCTCACATACTCCCCTTTTAATTCGCTCTTCCCGGGGAATATCCGCATGGGTTTGAGTTGTTGGATAAGTAATGAAACTTTCAACCCCTCCTAGACTTTCTGCAAAAGCAATGAGCTGTAAATTTTGCAGAAATGGGTCGACCCACTCGCTATCCTTAATTCGGAAAGAGATCATCCCACCTTTTCCGGCGTAAAGCACATCTGTAATAAAAGGCTCACTTTCTAGGTATTTGACGATTTCTTTTGCATTTTCTGTATGTTTTTCCATTCTGAGATGAAGGGTTTTTAAGCCTCTCACGAGTAACCAAGAATCAAGTGGCGATAATATCGCTCCTGCCGCATTATGATTGTTAGCAAGTCGTTCGCAAATTTCTTCGCCTTTCGCTACTACAATCCCAGCCACCACATCATTATGTCCTCCGATATACTTGGTCGCACTATGGACAACAATATCAGCTCCTAATTCGAGTGGACGTTGATAGTATGGCGTTAAGAAAGTATTATCTACGATTAGTAATAGTTGGTGTTTCTTAGCAAGTTTCCCGTATTGTTCAATATCAATTTCTTGCATGAGTGGATTTGTTGGTGTCTCGATTAGCAAAGCTTTGGTTTGCGGTGTGATTAATTTCTCCGTTTCGTTGATATTGTTAAACTCAGAATAAACCGTACGAATTTGATAAGATTCCTCGTATTGTTTAAGTAAGCGATAGGTGCCACCGTATAAATCGGCACATGCAATTATTTCGTCGTTTGACCGGAATAGGGAAAGGACTAGCTGAATGGCTGCCATCCCCGAACTACAAGCGAATCCGGCATCACCAGATTCGAGATTAGCCATCCCTTCTTCTAATACAGAGCGGGTAGGATTTTTCGTCCTTGAGTAATCATATCCTGTGGAAAGACCGAGTCCTTGATGTTCAAAAGCAGTCGATAAATAAATAGGTAGATTGATTGCGCCCGTTTTTTCATCTGTTCGGTTTCCTAGTTGCGCTAGCTTTGTTTCAATATCATTGACTGGCATCGTGTTCATCCTTTTCTAAAAATAGTAAAAATAAAAGACCTTCCCAGGTAAGAAGGTCTCCATAATTGAAAACGAACTTCTTATCTTCTAGGTTAAAAAAACCTATTGGAGTTAGCACCATTGCCTAAAAAGGCCGGTTGCTGAGACTTCAAAGGGCCAAATCCCTCCGTCTCTCTGGATAAGAAAAGAAACATATTAATTTTTTGAAAGGTTCAATGATTTATAGTTTAGTACATATTTCCGAAAAAGGCAAGAAAAATAATTACCTATATTTCCGAAAAAGCCTTGTCTTCGTATATGTTAAAATAGAGTCACGTAAAAAAGGAGGCCCATGAAATGAATTCAAAATGGCATGAACGCTTTTTAGGGGATGAGTATTTTTATGGTAAAGAGCCTAATTTGTTCTTAGTACAGGCGGAACAGCAATTACCTAAGGGGAAAATTCTTTGTATTGCCGAGGGAGAGGGACGGAATTCGGTATTTCTCGCTTCCAAAGGGTATGATGTAACCGCGTGGGACTTTGCCCCATCTGGAATTGAAAAGACGAAGAAATTGGCTAGAGACCGTGGTGTAGTCGTTAAGACGGAATTGCATGATTTGGCTGATGTCGTTTGGGGAGAAGAAGAATGGGATGCGATTATACATATATTTGGGCATTTTCCGCCACCTATTTTTGAAAGAACAATGGAGGGGATTCGGAAGGCATTAAAGCCCGGCGGTTTTTATGTGAGCGAATTGTACACAAAAGAACAGATCAAATATGAAACAGGTGGCCCTAAGGAAGTCGATAATCTTTGTAACCCCGGCATACTATTAGGGAATTTTCCAGATTATTTCATTCAACACTTTTATATTGGAGAGGTTGAGAGAATCGAAGGTCAGGGACATACAGGTGTCGCTCATGTTGTCCAAAGTATTTTTCAAAAAAGAGTGCCCCATTAAAATGGGGAAGGAGGATAAATTTTAGATCGCCATGAATAAAGATTAGTGTGAAGAGAATGATCAACTTTTTAAGCGGCTATGGGGAATAGTCGCTTGTGTATGGAAAGGATGTAACCAATGAATATAAAGGAAAAATTACAACCCATTACAGCTGCCTATGATCCTTGGGAAGCTTATATGGATGTGAATGAATTTGGAGAGATGGTGTTATCCAATATTGAATTCACAACGACGACGCTATGTAATATGCGATGTGCCCATTGTGCAGTTGGATACACATTGCAAGATCGTGATCCGGATGCCTTGCCAATCGAATTGCTATTAAAACGCCTCGATGAAATTCCTCATCTACGAACCCTAAGTATTACAGGTGGGGAGCCCATGATGTCGAAAAAGTCGGTGAGGGAATATGTAAAGCCTCTTTTGGAATATGCGCATAATCGGGGAGTGAGGACGCAAGTAAATTCAAATTTAACTCTACCCTTTAGCCGTTATGAATCGATTATTCCCTACTTAGATGTGATGCATATTTCTCATAACTGGGGGACGGAAGATGAATTTATCGACATTGGTTTTGCGAATATGGATCGAAAGCCCTCTAGGGAAAATCGCGGCCAATTTTTAAAGCGTATGTTTGACAATGCTAGGGCACTTTCTGAGGCGGGAGTGTTGGTTGCCGCGGAAACCATGTTAAATAAACGGACCTTTCCTTATCTCGAGAAAATCCATCAAGAAGTAGTGGAGATGGGCTGTGCACGCCATGAAATCCATCCCATGTACCCAGTTGATTTCGCTAGTAAACTAGAAACATTAACTTTAGCTGAAATGAGAAAAGCAATTGAGCGTCTATTAGATCACCACGATCCATCGATTTGGATGATGTTTGGGACCCTTCCTTTCTATCCATGTAGTGGTTCAGAGGAAGACCTTACGTTATTAAAACGATTATATCAATCCCAAAATGTGACGGTCAGAAATGATCCAGATGGGCGTTCACGGCTGAATGTGAATATATTTAATGGTGAGATCATTGTAACGGACTTTGGAGATGAACCATCGCTAGGAAATGTACAAACCACTTCCTTATTAGAAGCCTATGATAGATGGAAGAAGACGAAAACGGCAAAATCACTGAATTGTCATTGTCCAGCTGTCCAATGTTTGGGGCCTAATTTGCTCGTGAAGAATACCTACTATCAAGATGTTGATTTTCAAGAAAGGGAGGAGAGAATCACTTCACAAGGTTAAGATTTTCATTTGTTTTCCTCTCAGACTGAAAACGAAAAGCAGGATATTAATCGTTTTTGTTTAATGGTAACAACAAGATCATTAAAAGGGGAGGAAATTTTGAAAAAAATGAGCCTGTTTTTGCTGATGTTTGTTCTGTTTAGCTCGCCTTTTATATATGGCTCGCCGATTCCAGTGCAGGCTTGTTCTTGTGCGAAGTTACCAGGGGTAGAAGAGGAACTTGAACAATCAAAAGCTGTCTTTTCAGGAGAGGTTATAAATATAAAAGAGAAAGTGAACACATCGGGATATAGGTACAAATCAGTTTTACTTCAGGTACATCATATTTGGAAGGGTGTAAAGGAATCACAAGTCATCATTTGGTGGAGATTGTGGGTTTGATTTTGCAAAGGGACAGGAGTATATAGTTTACGCATTTACGTCGGACACGGACATGTATGATAGCGATACATTATCGACAAACATCTGCAATCGAACGAATACAATTCATGCAGGACAGAAAGATTTAGAAATATTAGGTGATGGGGAAATTCCGACAGATAAGATCAGTCTAATAGAAAAAGAGAACGAAAGAGAAGGTATACCAAAAGATCTTGATCATACAGAGGATCAAAAGGAAGGGAAGAGTATTCCTTTAATTATCTGGATGCTGGGTCCTGTAGGTCTGCTATTCCTTGAGCTTTGATTGCTTTCCTATTTCAGAAAAGGGAAAACTGATTGATTTAAAAATTTTATGTTAAAATGACAAAAAAGCGGGTAGATGCTATCTCACCTGCTTTTTCTATCATTCCAGCCAAGAGGACTCCCTCTCATGTGTCAACTCCACTGTTGATCGGCGCTTGAAGTCGATACCACAGAAACCCCCACTTCAAATTTCGTAGAAATTAAGTGGCGGGAGTATTCATTGAGGCATTTGCACAAATAAGCCGACCAATGAAACAATAGGAATACTCATAGCTAAAGAAAGACCAATCATAGCAAATGTCATCACAAGGTTTTTAATATCTTCAGTCACATCGACCTTTGTTTGAAGAAGGATAAAGCTAGGTCCGATTAAAATGGTGAAGAGAATGATGATAAAAGGTACGAATAACTCACTCAATTCTTGCACAAGTTGCATGGTTGCAAACCCGCTAACCACTAATATGAGTGGAATGACCTCACATATCGCCACTCCTATAAAAAATTTCGTTTGTATTTCTGCCTGTTTTTCAGGATTCATCTTTAGCTTATCCAAGTGAATTTTGAACGTGATGATAATGCTTAGCACTGCGATGATCGAAGCGATTGCAAATAAGTATGGAGACAACGATATTTACCCCCTATGAAAATGTTGTATATAAATTACACCTTAGTGGCTCCGATTTGTAAAGAACCATTTTTACTAAAATTATTTGTTTGCGGTTCATTTAGCATGATAAATTAGTTTTTGACCAAGTTTCTACTATGCTGGAGGTATTAAAACGATCGGTTTTGCCAGAAATAAAAAATTTTTATTCAAAAGAATAAATTCCCCTCTAGTCAACCGCCTCTTTTGGTGGTAAGATACCTTTTGTTTGATTATGAAAAAGGAGGGCGGATGACAATGAAAGGAACACATACGAACGAGAAACAACTTCATTTATTGCATCTTACTTGGCCCATTTTTTTAGAGGTCTTTTTATTTATGTTTATGGGGATTGCAGATACGTTAATGTTGAGTTCGTTATCAGATGATGCTGTCTCCGGTGTAGGGGCAGCGAATCAGTATTTGCAAATTGCCATTCTAATCTTAGAAGTCGTCGGGAATGGGGCGGCCATTGTCGTCTCTCAATATCTCGGTTCAAAAAGATATAAAGAAGCAGCTAAAATTTCCGCGTTGGCGGTCACGCTAAACTTGCTGGTAGGGATCGCCATTAGCGTCGGTTTTCTTATTTTTTCTAAACATATGATGACGGCGATGAATTTACAGGGTGATGTTCTTTATTATGCCACGCATTATTTGGGTATTGTTGGAGGAGCGATTTTCCTTCAAGCTATCATTAATTCATTAGCAGCGATTGTCCGCGTACATGGATGGACGAAGCAAGCAATGCTTGTATCGTTAGGGATGAATATTATCCATATTGCCGGTAACTATGTATTGATCTTTGGAAAATTTGGTTTCCCTGAATTAGGAGTACAAGGAGCGGCTATTTCATCCGTTGTCAGTCGTTTTCTTGCCCTTATTGTATTCTTTTGGCTCTTGTATCAGGCTTTGGATGTACGGATTAAGATTAAATATTACATGACATTATCGAAAGAATACGTGATGAAGATTTTAAGAATTGGCGTTCCATCCGCTTTTGAACAAGTCATGTACCAAGGCTGTCAACTGATGTTTCTTTACTATGCGACATTCCTTGGCGCCGAGTCATTAGCAGCCCGGCAGTATGCGATGAATATTTCCATGTTCACCTATTTATTTGCGATTGCGATCGGCATGGGTACTTCTATCATCGTTGGTCGATTAGTCGGGGGCAATGAAAAGGATCTAGCCTATACAAGGGTATGGAGCAGTGTAAAGTGGTCGGCAGGCATTACCTTTGGAATGGTGTTATGGGTGATGATTTTCCGTAAATCTTTAATGGGTGTGTTTACGGATAATCCTCAGATCATTGCGTTAGGTGCATCTGTATTATTGCTTAGCATTGTCCTTGAAACAGGTCGCTCGATCAATATGGTACTTGTCAATTCTTTACGTGCTTCAGGAGATGCAAAATATCCACTCTTTATTGGCTCTTTTTCGATGATTCTCATGAGCTTGCCACTGGGGTATTTTTTAGTGTTTCATTTAGATATGGGCCTTGCGGGCATTTGGTTAGCCATTGCAGCAGATGAGTGGACACGAGCTTTCATCTTCTTCTTCCGTTGGCGCAGCCGAGCTTGGGAACGACATTCGCTCGTACAACCAGAAGTTACAGATAAACCGGCACCAATTTAAACGTCGTTTAAAAAATATCTGAAATAAAGCAAGTGGGGAAAAGTAGTTTTTTTCTTTCCACTTGCTTTTATTATTAAAGCTGTGCTTGAACATGGACAAGAAGGCAGTATATGCAGAAATTCCCCGGCAAGAATACGGGTTGAAGCCGAACTCCTGATTATCACTTTTTTGCACGCCATTGAGGGATCCTTAGAATTTCTGTGATATGCTGAGGGCATCATACTTTATATAAAGTAAAGAGGGCATATCCAGGTCCATTAGAATCAATGGTTTGGTAGGCCGAAACATTGAAAAAAATCAAGAAGGTAGGTTTAGACATGATCGCGACAATTAAGCAAGTTGATGATGGGTATATGGCTCGATTCGAGCGCCATTTCAAACATCCTGTGGAAAGGGTGTGGGCGATGCTGACGGAAAATGAAAAATTAAAGCTTTGGTTTCCAGAGTTAGCCATTGAAGAACTCCGTGAAGGGGGCATCATTCAGTTCGATATGCAAGATGGGACATATGAGAAAATGACCATCACCGACTATTCCCCCAAGTCTGTTTTAGAATTTACATGGGCGGATGATTTGGTTCGCTTTGAGTTATACGAAGAATCTGCAGGATGTTTTTGTATCATGAAGGAAAAGCTCCAAACAATCACAGAGCATACTCCGCGAGACCTTGCAGGCTGGCATGTATGTCTTGATGTGATTCAAGCTTTACTAGATGGGCGAGTGATAGAGTCTAGAAAACAAGAATGGGAAAAATGGTACGAGCAATATAAGAATGCTGTGAATAAGGTCATCTAAAGTAACCTTCTTTTTTCTTTTCTCCAGGAGTTGAGAAACCTCTTTGGTCACTAGTTATCTAAATGGGCTACTTGAGATCTCTTACTAGCGTAGAAATTGAACATAAGAATAGACTGACAGTGTGCCCTAATATTACTATCCCAACTCCTTGCCTGTTACGGCAATATAAATAATTAAAAATATATTTAAAACAATGATGACCGTTGTACAAATCCAAGCAAGGATTTTGGTCCAAATCCTATTGGAAAATTCACCCATTTTATCTTTAGTGTTTGTAAATACAACGAGCGGCACAACCGCAAATGGAAGTTGCAGGCTGAGAATAACTTGGCTCCAAAGCAAAAGGTCGGCTGTTCCTCTTGAACCGGCAATCCATGTCACAACAAAAGCTGGGACAACGGCATCTTGGATCTGCAATTTCGATGATCCCGTGCTTTATCGTAGATCCAACCTTACTTTGGATCTGCGTTTTTGATGAACCTTCACTTTTTTGTAGATCCAACGGCATCTTGGATCTGCAATTTCGATGATCCTGCGCTTTATCGTAGATCCAACCTTACTTTGGATCTACGTTTTTGATGAACCTTCACTTTTTTGTAGATCCAACGGCATCTTGGATCTGCAATTTCGATGATCCCGCGCTTTATCGTAGATCCAACCTTACTTTGGATCTACGTTTTTGATGAACCTTCACTTTTTTGTAGATCCAACGGCATCTTGGATCTGCAATTTCGATGATCCCGCGCTTTATCGTAGATCCAACCT
>NZ_BORB01000033.1:0-54405 GCF_018332955.1 Lederbergia ruris | reverse complement strand
CAATCATTTTTCGGAAATCATCGTTATACCGTTTCCCATTATTTTTCTTACTCATCGGACACATCCTCCTTAAAAGTCATTGTATAAATTTAACTTAGATGTGTCCATGAAACTATACTAGCATCACTTACATTAACCTTAAAACATTAAGTACCATAAAGTCGCAAGCTTCTTTTTACTTGCGACTTTATGGTAATTGGTATAATAAGAACTTTTTGTCAAACTAATGTTTGAGTAAATCTTCGTTTCCATATATCAGCGTGCATTGACATAGAAGGTAGTAAGATAGAAAGAACATGTTTTTTTGCATGCTCTTTCTTTGTTCAATACAGCTACGATGTTCTTACTGTTTTTAGAGCATTGCTCCATAATAGAGTTTCATCTAACATCGTAGTAATATAATCAGTATGAAAGTCAGCAGGGTTGAACACTTTAGAATTTGTGAAATCGGTAAAAATGGATAAGGTTGGATGTGCACGAACTGTCGCGACTAATAATTCGCCTAGGATTCCGCGTAAATGCTCAGCAGCACGAGCCCCGCCTGTAGAGCCATAGCTTACGATCCCCGCTGCCTTATTGTTCCATTCACCGCGTGCTGAATCAAGCGCATTTTTCAATGCTCCCGTAATGCTGTGATTGTATTCTTGGACAATAAATACGAAACCATCTAAGCTAGAAAGTTTTTCTGACCAAGCTATTAATCCTGGTTCCTTACCCGTACCTTCTCCTAAAAATGGTAATTTATAATCTGCTATATCTACGATTTCATAATTCGCATCTCCTCGTTTATCAGCAATTGCTTTTACCCAATTTCCTACTTGTGGACTTAAACGTCCTTGACGTGTGCTTCCTAAAATAATCCCAATGTTTAATCTTTCCACGTTACTCCCCCTCGTATCGTATTTACGTTCTAATCCACTGTGAGGACGATTTTTCCTCGAACGTGCCCAGTCTCTACAGCTCTGTGAGCTTCGGCAGCTTGGTGTAGTGGAAATGATTGTGATATAACAACACGAAGCAGCCCTTGTTCGTATAACTGGGTGAGTTCGGACAGCCTTGATACGCTGCGCTTACTGCGGATGGGAACGGTTTCTAGCTCTTCTGAAAGATCGAAAGCAACGATCGTACCGACCCTTTTTTTATCGTGGACGAGCTTCACAGAGGCTCTTAGCGCGTCCTCGCCTGCTGCGTCAAAGGCTACATCGACCCCTTTAGGTGCAAGTTCGCGTACTCGATCAACAAGTCCTTCTCCATACGCGACTGGAATAGCTCCTAAGGATCGTAGGTAGTCATGGTTATGTGGACTGGCGGTACCGATCACAGTCGCACCCCAAGCTCTTGCCAGTTGAACTGCGAATGTTCCAACTCCTCCAGCGGCTGCGTGTATGAGCACTGTATCCCCTTTACTAATTCCTAGTTCCCGCAATGCAGTATGAGCAGTCTGCCCTGAAGCGGTGAGTACACCAGCTTCTTCCCATGGCATACTTTTAGGCTTTCTAACGAGTTGAGTTGTTGGGACAACCACGTATTCAGCATAGCTTGATAGAAGTGACCAACCAATAACTTCGTCGTTAACTGAAAATCCCTCAACTCCCTCTCCAACCACGTCAATGATGCCAGCAAATTCATTACCTAGTATTTGAGGGTATCTGAGTTCCACTCCTGGCGGGCTAAAACCTTGCCCGCGAATCGCACAGTCAACGGGCTGTACGCCGGCCGCTTTTACTTTCACTCGAACTTGCCCGGTCCCCGGAACAGGAGTATCAAATTCCATTACTTGCAATACGTCTGGTGTTCCTGGTGAATCAAAAGCTACTGCCTTCATTTTCATCAGCTCCTTTAATTTTTTATTAAACTTTTGTTGGTGTTCTAGATTTAAATCTAAACAGATAAATCAAGATCAAACCGCCATATATAAGTGAGAGAATCAAATAGAGATTGCTATAAATTACACCTTCTCCAATAAGATAGAACGGGTTCCAAGCAGATTGCACACCCTGATCAATCACCGAGCTAATTAATGCTCCAGAAACTGAGCTGGCTATAAAGTTCAACATGGACATCAGACCCATTCCTACGCCAACATGTTCTTTTGTCAATGTATTTGCAACTGTACCGGACATAGCGACAACGATAAACGTCTGTCCTACCTGCCCTACGATCAGTGCTACAGTAATGAATATCAACGATTGTCCGATAAGAATTGACAAAAGAAGAAAAGATGATAGCAGCAGTAGGGATGCGAGAAAAAACAAAAGTGTATTTCTCTTCCTGTCCGCGAGTTTTCCTCCCTGCTTTCCAAGGTAGGCGGCTGTTAGTGAAGCAGGGATCATTGCCAATCCAATGGCTCCTGGAGTGAGGTTATAAACATCAGCCAGCATGATAGGAGTCAAAAACGGAATAGAAAAGCCGATTGCGCTCACTAGAAACGCCAATATAATCCCTAAAGAGTAACGACCGTTGTAAAATAGGCTCGGCTCCACGAAAGGTTGCGCAGCCGAGCGTATGCGCACCACAAACAGCATAATCAAAGCAATGGCTACGATGGCTAACAACCATCTTCCGCCAGTAATTGCTAATAGTAGTGTCGTTACAGCTCCTCCAAGTAAAACTCCCCCGATCCAATCCATCCCAATAGGAGAGCGGACTTCTTCAGTAGCTAGGTAACGGCGAAATAGTGGCAATGCAATCAAAGTTAGGAACGGAATGACAAACAGCCACCGCCAATGGGCGAAATTGGCAACGAAGGCAGAGGCTATAGGTCCAAGTACGCCTCCGAGCGCGAGTCCGCTGGCCATTATCCCTAACACTTTTCCTCTCCGTTCAGTTGGGATATAACGTGCTGGGACAACCATTGAAAGTGCAGGAATGACGGACGCTCCCATAGCCTGAATGATCCGGCTTAGCAGAACCATCCAGTAGTTCTGAGCAACAAGTCCAATCAAGGAACCAACCGATAGCAGAAGCAGTCCCATCGTCAATAATGATTTGAGTCGATAACGGTCTGATAGTTTACTATAGATCATGGAACCAATGGCATAAACGAGTAGATAAGCGGAAGATACCCAACTTACCTGCCTGTAAGTCAGTCCGTATTCTTGGCTGATTTCAGGCAGTACGATGTTAAACATCGTTGCGCTCATCATCGAAATAACCATCGTGAAGACCATTGTACGAATGAACTTGTCGCTAATGCTGGGTTCGGCTGTAGAAACCAGCATACTTTTAGAAGCTGTTTCCTGTGAATCACTTCCCATATCTATTTCCTCCCTCCCGTATATAGTCGTTCTGATTGATCAACCAGAGTGAATTGTCTGCTTGCAATATTTATTATATAATCGTAAATAGATAATAAAAAATACATCTTTTGATATATATTCATATACTGAATGTAATGAATGGAGGGGTGAAGTGAATGGAACTGCTACAACTTAAATATTTTTTAACCGTTGCTAAGTTAGAACATATGACGAAAGCCGCACAAGAACTTCATATCGCCCAGCCAGCTTTGAGTAGAACGATTCATCGGCTGGAAGAGGACTTGGGTGTACCATTGTTTGATCGTAAAGGACGACAAATTCGTTTGAATCCCTTTGGAAAAGCTTTTGAAGCGAAAGCGAAGGCTGCGATCCATTTGCTTGAGGAGGGGCGACGGGAATTAGAAGATCTATCGGGATTAAAGCAAGGTCGTATTCACCTGGCAATTATGAATATGGAACAGGTTAGAGAACCTTTGCAGACCTTTTTGGCTGAACATCCAGAGGTTAATTTACAGATGTTTCAATTATCTATGGAGGATTTCGAGAACTTAGAAACAAAACGAGAAGTAGACTTCTATTTAACTTCGTTGCCGATTCATCAGGAAGGATTCAGTGAAATTCCATTGATTCGAGAAAAGCTCTACCTCGCTGTACCGCACGGACATAAATATGCAAATCGCAAAGCGATCAACCTTAGTGAAGTGTCAGCTGAACCTTTTGTTGGATATAAAGAAAATTTTCCTTTACGGATAATGAATGATGACCTTTGCGCTCAAGCTGGATTTCGTCCGAAGATGGTGTGTGAAACTGAAGATCCTGCGAATATCGCCGGTCTTGTTCGTTCTGGCTTTGGTGTCGCCATTGTCGGTGGTTGTAAAAGTGGGGAAGAGTTGGACTTAGTCAAACTACCGATCGAGGATCTTGCAGGTGAAAGGATTTTTCGGATAGTCTGGCGGGAGGATCGTTATTTATCACAGGCAGCGATCGCATTTCGAGATTTTATCGTTAACCATTTCAAGGATGAAGAAACAATAGGAAACTCAGTTAGGAAAGCATTGATGTTACGATAGAAGTTGACCTGTTAAAGGGGCGATGCTTGAAAAACGAGTAAGTAATGGCAAAGGGAATTCTACAAAGCGGGTATCATTCATCTTTGCATGCCAATAAAATGATTAACCGTAGATCGACCTAGTGACGAGATAAGGACTTTGAACATCGATTTCGCAAAAGAATCCATTTTTTTAAATGGATTCTTTTTATTTATCATCAAATTTGGGTTTATGCGGAAAAGTTGATCAGACTTTATTTCAAAGCTGCACCACATCCATTTGATCAAATTTGTGAGAAAATGCGTGCTATATTTTGCATTGCATTGTTATCGCTTTTCAGAGATCATTCTCAGCTACTAAGATAAGACGCTATAGAGTTTTTCATATGATTAACGAGTGCTGTCACCTCGGGGTCAAGTCCTTCCCACTTATCAACATACTCTCCCAGATAAGCTTTTCTAGCTAAGTCAAGTAAAGTCGCATGCTCTTTAGGTAACCGAGGTATAGCCCATTCTGCAGCCACATCTTTTGGAGAAATTTCACCAACAGCCACTGTCAGCCACATTCGGGCTAAGGTTAAAATGACGTTACGTTCGTCACCCTTGATATCCTCAATTAACCCTGGCAAAGACTCCCTAATCGCTCTGCGAATATCTGTCATTGGCACGGGTTCAAGTATGTCTGAAGCATCAGGGCCAAAAAGAGAAACGCTATTTTTTCTAACTTGCGCTAAAACAATAGCCAAATCAGGGTCATAGGTTGGTTTTGGGATTTGTCCCTCCTCAAACTGATCCCTCAACCACTCCCCATAGATAAATTCGTTTTTTGGCGGATATTGCCAGGGTACCACATCTCCCTGGTTGATAACCGTGACTTCAAGTGGTCTGATAGAATCTGTATTTCCTATCTTTCCAGATATAAGCATGAGCCTGTCTGTTAGTTTTCTTCGAGTTAATTCAGGTAAACTTTTGTTTACGACCACAAGGACATCTACATCACTGTTAATGCGCAAGCCACCCATTACGGCTGATCCAAATAGATATACCGCGACTACTTCAACGCCAAGTAACCCCTCTACAATTTTTAATACTTGAATCGCTTCCTTCGGTATTTTTTCGTTATTCAAATCGCTCATTAACTACACACTCCTCCACCTAAAATGATATATTCGCCCTAGCGTACGGCAACGATTCCTGCTTTTTCAAGCCTTTTACTTAAACCGAACTGTATTTCAGGAATGTCTTTATTTCCGTGAAATCACCGAATAATCATGTCCCCCTTTTCGCGGAAATTTATCAGACTTGGTTCTCCATCTGAAAAGCAGGAAACTCAAAGCTAAAATCGTCACAACCCCCGCAAGAGCTGCCATGGCAAAAACATTTCCGTTTTCTTCATCAAATAGTAATAACATTCCCAGATTCATTAATGCATGAAACGACACAGCCAACATGAGGTGGTTCCCTTTTCCCCTACTCAACAACTCTCCAAGAAATACTGACATGGAAACAGTCGATAAAATAAATAAACCGGCAAACATGAAACCTTCAGAAAAAATACCAACATGCCAAATTCCCCATAACAAACCAACAATTAATGAGGCACTAAGTACTTTTAAACGGGTCTGCAGGAAGGGTTGAAGAAAACACCGCCAGCCAAATTCTTCACCTGCAGCTCCGATAAATTGTGCAATAATGATCAGCCAAAACGGGTTCGATAGATCAGAGGGGTGAACAAAATCCACGGAAACACCCCATATCCGATACCAGCCTATCGCTATTGCAAACACAAATACGATCGATGCAAGAACAATCAGCAAACGACGGAGGATATTTGAATTAAAACGAAACCCGGATGCAATATGAAGGGAATGTCGCCTAAATAGCAACATGACAATCACAACGCCGAACGTTGGACCAAACTGTGTCAGCTGAATAACCTCGGTCGGGATTCCGGTCTTGGGTTGTATAAGCCCAAAAAATCCCGCAGCAAACAAAGTGACAAGATAATAGACTAATACGATGATAACCATTTTTGTTGCCTTGATTTTGTTACTCACTTCCTTTCTCCTTTCTTCCAATAATTTCTCCCCCATTTGTTCTTGTGTCATTTAGTCTAATTTCTTAGCAAATAAAACCCTATCTTGATTTGGTCCGTCATAATTAGCAAAAACAGAAACTCCATCAACTTCTTTGTTGCCTTCTTCAATTTCAAATCCCATCTTGATGTGGTAGGCAATCGAAACTTTGTTCACAGGGGACGTTACACAGCGGACTATGTTTCTTCCATTCTCTTTAACAACATTAAAAAATTCATTATAAAGTTTCTTGCCAATGTTATTTTTTCGATAGTCAGGATGAACCCCGACAAAGTGAATATAAGCTTCATCAGAATGCGATTGAGATAAAAAGCCGATCAAGAAGCCGACAATCTCACCATTTATCTCAGCTGTATAACTAGTTTCATTGAAATGAACAAAAAATAGCTTGGGCAGCATATCAGACATTTGCCGTCCACCCCACCACTCGTTAATCAATGGTGAAATAGCATTGTAATCTGAACCTTTCACTAAACGAATGTCCATTTAATAACTCCTCTCGTATTTTATGGGCCCCGAAAAAGTCCAATTATTTGTGTGAATGGTTATAATGTTGTCAGTAGCCTGCCTATACTTCGTTTTCCGCGGGTAAGTGTCAAGACTCCTCAGGCTTGCCGCTCGCTTACATTCCGCATGTACTACACACAACTAAATCCCTCCTATCCTGTCAGCTGTCTTGATAGAAAGGAATAAACTTAGTACTCCGATTGAACACAGTATTACGATGATAAACTCATGATTAAAATGAACAATCGAGGAAAGGTTTGGTAAATTCATGGCGACTATTGCACAGATTACGGTTGAAACTGTTGCTCTTTTCCAAATGGCAAAGAAAAAGAGCGGGATGAAACTAATGAGCACGTTACTAAACGATCCAACAATCATACCACTCAAGTAACTTACAATATTCGATCCCGCTATTGAAAAATGAATAATAGGCCACATTTGGTTAAACAAATAGGTTGCCACACCTGTGATTAGAAAAGAGGCAATGGTCGTCATAAAGATGAAAAGGGCGATAAACAACACTTTTGCCAAAAACAGTTTTTTTCTGCTAATCGGATACCCGAAGGAGAGCGTGATGGTTTTATTTTTATATTCCTCTATGAAAACCTGACTGATCATCGATGCTCCAAACAGAACTAATCCCCTCTGGATGGATTGGATAAGTTCGAACAAAGAATCAAAGTCCTGTCCAAAATCAGCACTTACCATTTTTATAAAAAACACCGGCAACAACATAAGAATAAACCAGTAAATGGCTACCTCACCCAAAATAGATTTTTGTTTTAATTTTCTCCATTCCAGCTTTACTAGTTTATTCAATATGGCCACCCCCATTCATTTGCATATAAAAATAGTCTTCCAATGAACCCGTATGTTTTTGAATTTCTTCTATTCCTATTTCATGTAAGACCAACATCTTGGAGATGGCATTGGGTGATTGTGTCCCATCGTAAATTCGAATTACTTTATCTTGGATGATTTTCATATTGGAAATATGGAGTTCACTTTCAAGTAAATAAACTGTTTTTTCTACATCCGTCGTTACAAGCTCAATATAATCCGTTCGTTGCTTTCGAATATCCGCTAAAGTGACTTCATTGATTAACTTTCCGTTATGAATCACACCGATCCTGTCCACAACCTGTTCCATTTCACCTAAAATATGACTTGAAAGCAGAAAGGTAATCCCGTAATCCTTATTAAGCATAAGGATTAAATCACGGACATCCTTGATTCCGATTGGATCCAGCCCATTGGTTGGTTCATCTAAAACAATGAGTTCAGGCTTTGTGATGATCGCTCTGGCAATCCCCAATCGCTGCTTCATCCCGAGTGAAAAATTCTTCACTTGCTTTTTTTCCATCCCCTTTAAGTGAAGCAAATCCAAGGCTTCTCTTATGGCTTTATCATCATAAAACCCTAAATATTCACAATGAAGTTTTACATTTTCAATGGCGGTTAAATGATCAAAAAAAATGGGATATTCAATAATACTTCCGACCCGTTTTAAAACAGATTTTGACCTTTCTGTCAACAAGCTGCCAAATAATTCGATTTCTCCACTTGTGGGAATCATTAATCCAGTGAGCATTTTCATAATGGTTGTTTTCCCGGCTCCATTTTGTCCGAGGAAACCATATATTTCCCCTTTTTTGATATGAAGGTTGATATTAGAAACAAACTCTCTACCATTAGCCTTTTTCGTCAGCCCCTTTGTTCGAATGACGTCATGCATTTTTTTACCTCCCTTCGTATCTACTTTCATCATAAGGAACAGTTCTCTCATTTTTCTTTCTCATTCCTTACAAATTTCTTAAATACTTTTCGATCCTTAAGGCAGGTCAACCAGAACACCTCTTCTGAAAAATTAATATGTAATACGTTTAAATACACAAGTAAAGACCGTTTTTTTATATGGCTTACTACTTAGATGAATAGAACCCTTCATGGATTCAGTTAATCGTTTTGTAATACTTAACCCAAGGCCACTTCCTTGAAATTGTGGATTTCTTGCATCATCTAGCGTATATAACCGATCAAACACCCGATCCTGATGTACCTCAGCTATTCCTTTTCCTTTATCCCAAATGTCTATTGCTATGTATTTTCTATCTTCTCGAAGCGTTAAACCAAACACTCCCCCATCACTTCCATACTGAATGGCGTTAGAGATTAAATTACTGAGTATGCGATTTAACCCCTCTTCGTTTCCAAGGATATAATAAGGTTGTTCTGGAATGTCAATCTCAACCTGAAGACCTTTTCCTTGTAACAATTCAAAAAATTCCAACACACTTTTCCGACAAATTTCATTAATTGCTATCCTACTTAGAGGAATAGCATAATCATCCGATTCTATTTTCACCAGGTCAAAAAATTTATTCATTAGCGCTATGACACTTAACGTTTTTTGGTGAAGGCGGACAGTGATCTCATTCCGCTCTTTCTCAGTCATCTCTTGATCCAGTTTTAATTTTTCTACATAGCCTAAAATAACGGTTAGTGGTGTTTTCAAATCATGTGACATATTGGAGAGCATTTTTCGTAAACTTTCCTTTGTCTTTGAATAATCCGCCCTTACCTTTTGGTTATAATCCAAGAGACGATTGATTTGAACCAGAAAAAGTTGAACGTTTTTGTGGTCTGTTTGAATGAATACTTTTTCTGATGACTTTCGTCTCACAATATCAGCTAATGTTTCACTAACTTCTTGAAGCTCTTGGTTCAATTTTCTTCGGGAAAAATATTGTAATCCATTGATTATAGCTAACACGACAGCGATTACACTAAGGACAAGGACCATAAGTTATTCACCCAACTTATATCCGATTCCCCAAATCGTCTGAATGTACTTTGGGTTAGACGGATCGTCTTCAATTTTTTCCCGAAGCCTTCTGATATGGACATTGATCACATTTTCATTTCCATAATAGTCATCTTCCCAAATAAAATGGTAAATTTGCTCCTTTGTAAACACTCTGTTTTGATTTGTCATAAACAGCTTTAACATATGAAACTCCTTTGCTGTAAGTTGGATAGATTGATCCTTAACTCGTGCAGAAAAGGTGTTTAGATCAAGGAAAAGCTCTTTAAAATGAAGGGTAGTAGGTCTAGATTGGTGCTCTTCCGGAAGATATTGCGTTGCCCTCCGAATAGCAGCATGTACCCTGGCGGTTAGTTCTATCATGGAAAAGGGCTTGCTAATATAATCATCAGCCCCAAAACCAAGTCCTAACGCTTTATCTATGTCACTTCCTTTAGCGGAAATAATCAGTACAGGAATTAAATTGGTTGATCTTATTTGTTTCAAGAGGTCCATTCCGCTTAACTTAGGAAGCATTAAATCAAGCAAGATCAAATCTATCTTATTTTTTCCAAGCAGAGTTAAAGCCTCTTCTCCGTCAAAGGCAGCAAATACTGTAAAATTTTCCCCTTCTAAATGATTTGTAACCAACTTACTAATCTCTATATCGTCTTCTACAAGTAGAATATTCTTTTGCACGTTTTCACTTCCAATCTTTTCTTAATACCCCTATTATATTTCACTTTCTCCTTGATCGCTTCAAGTTCATATTAAATTTCTTATTAGGCCTATAAAAGGGGCATCTCCTTTATAGGTTCTATGAAATTTTTATGTTGAAATAATATTCAATTGAATCAATCCCACAAATTAAACCCTTAGAGCCCCAAGGTATTTCAGACGGAACAAAAGCGCAAGCACCCGTTTAGCGACGTACAAATTTAAAGACTTCTGACGAGATAAAGGAAACACGGCGACGAAGGAGCCGATGTTGACTTATCGTAGGAAGAAGGCGTAAATTTGCTAGTCGCTGGGCGCTGGAGCCAGACGTCAATACCCACTATTAGAACTTATCCACAAGCTAAAATTTTATAGTACGGCTAAACCGTAAAAAAAGGAGTACCTCCCCAAAATGTCAAAATGAGTAAGTAACAACACTAACTCTAAGACTGGAGGAAGACTCCCTATGACTAATATACGACAAGTGGTATTTTACTAGTTTTTGGGCAACAATTTGTATGACATAAGCCCCCGCTTTGAAGTACTGCTTTCGTACATATATTTTTATTATTAGAAATGGAACCTCCGCACAATTTCATTCTTCATCGTTTTCTCTGAAAATAGGATCATTCCAATTAGCGTTAGCAGAGCGTATAAGGCCGTTGCCGCACTTGGCCATAACACCGTTGACCAGGAGCTTAGAAAAAGAATGACGGGAAGAAAGCCTAAAATAACCATTGTGGTCAAATAGCCGATGTATTCCCGCCATTTCATCGGTTTTCGCAGGACAATAATGGTTACAAACAGAGTAGCAAGCATAACGAGAAAAGGAATAACGTAATGGATCGACCATTTTGAACTTCCAGATGCAGCATCCAGGATAAAAAACATAATGGAAAGGGCAATAACTTGAAAAATGACTTTGGAACCAGTGTGTGCTTTAGAGAGGATTGTATGATTAATCAATAATAAACCGTATAGTACGGGACCTAATACATACAAGAACCATAATTTATTCGGTTCAGTTAATAAATTGATTAATAAGCATGTGCTAATAACGAAAGTCGCAATAAATAAGACGAGCCGCTGCGCAAAGCGACGTCTTTGTACTTTGGTTTCATAGACAGGATAATATGTGTGATCTGCCAATTTGTCAGACAGCTTGCGTTTACATAACGGACAATATTGTTGTTTTGTATAGGTATTGCAATTGGAGCAATAATGTTGCATGGTTTTCACCTACTGTCATTGGAGTATACTTCTATCTCCAAATTATATGTCTTGGAAAGCTCTCGAAAGAAAGTACGGATAATATCCGCTTCTTGTATCATTCTTGCAAATGTGATAACGAGTTCATCCCCTACCGCGATCATCCCCGCGTTGATTGGGCTTTTCTTTGTCGGGTATAGAACCATTTCCATATGAGAAATATGTGATTCCATTGAGTCAGGAAGTCGTACTTTCCCCATATTTGTCAGGGTCATCGCTTTGGTCCGTTCACTGAAACTCCTGTAACCATACCGAATCGCATGGTATTTAAGCGGGAGCGGAATAAATCGTGCTGCCAGTCTCGTTTGCCATTTCACCCGATCATTAATACTTTGCTGCAAGCTTTCCTTTTGCACTTTCTCACGCAATTGCTTCGATGTTTCTTCGATCATTTCTTCTAATGTCATCTTCTCTGTCACAGACATGCCGATATTGACAACACCGAAAAAATTGCGCAGGGTATTGGAAGGGAAGAGACTCCTTAAGTTAACGGGGACAGCAATCTTTATCTCCTCTTTATATGCCCGATACTGTAATCTTTCTTTATAGATAGCCGCAATTAAAATAGCAGTGACAAAAGCGGTAATCGTTGTTCCATACTCTTTCGCAAGCTGATGCACTTTACTTGCGCTCATTTTTCCATGGACAACAATCGTTTGATCCAGGGAAGTGCCGCGAATCTGATAAGAAGGCGTTTCTTTGAACTTCTCAGCCTTTTCATCTGTCCCATAGTTTTGGTAACTATCATCTCTTTCATAATAGCTTGGCTGACTATGGATATCGATTAATGTACTTTCATAGTTCACGTCTTCTCCAAGATGTGATAGATAATAAAAAATGAGCGCTTTTATAAATTCCAAAGCCCCTGTCCCATCTGTTACAGAATGGAAAAATTCCACAGCAATCCGCTTTTTATAATAAATAACACGCAATAAGAACCCATTTGTTTCTAACGGATCAATTGGTGCGCATGGATATTGACTTTCAGGCTGAACAAAAAGTTTTTCATTATTATCTACAAGAAAATCCCAGAAAACTCCTTTGCGAAGCTTTACTGCGAAAATAGGGAGGCGTTTGAGAACATCGTCCAACGCAAGTTGAAGTTTAGCCGGCTGTACTGTTTTCTTCATTATTGCAGCAATCCGGAAGACCGCAGAATTTGTTTGCTCCGATACAGCATGAAACATTTTCCCTGCATTATCAAGTTTGTACCATTCCTCCATCTGTTGAACACCTCTGTATATACTGATTTTGCCTGTACCCTATTTTACCTTATATTTGCTCTCGATTCATAATTAAGTCTTATTTTACCAACAGTACGATTATATTTAAAAATGACAAGAGAGTGTTATCAATTTACATATTTTTTATGATATTCACGATTTTCTCAGTAGCCTTTTTTGCCTCTGGAATAGGGTATAGCACAAAGATATGATTCATTTTCGGATATTCAAAATAGTTCATTCTAGCCCCTTTTGATACAGCAATATCTCTGAACTTTCTAGCATCGGGTAAAAAAACTTCATGTGTTCCTATGAATAAAGTAATTTCCCCCAAACCTGTTATCTTTCCATTTATTGGACTGAGTAGATAATGATTTGGGTCAGTGTCTCCTGCATAGGCTTTTCCCATTTGAATCAAACCATAAATTCCTAACATTGGATCTTTATGTTCCAATGCATAAGCATCTGGATTTTTCATCGTAATATCAAGCCAAGGTGAAAATAAAATGATATGCCGGGGTTGTGGTAACCCCTTTTCTAAAAGCAATTGTGCTAACGCTAATGCAAAGCCTCCTCCAGCAGAGTCACCCATCAAGATCATATTTTCCTTATCTGAAGCTTCTAAAATCCATTCATATAGCGGAAGAACTTTATCAAAGGACTCTTTATATTGATGATTGGGTGCCTTAGGATAAATGGGAACGTATATTTTAATCTTAGTTTCTTTTGCGATTTTCCTAAGAAAATTCCAGTGGTATATCGATGGTTGTTTTATATATCCTCCCCCATGCAAATAAAGTATTGATTTTTCTGAAGAAGTGCTTTCCTGATTAAAAATATAACAGTCCATTCCAGCAAACTGCTGTTTTTCAATATCAAACTTTCTCTGAATATATTTGGGCAAGTTATAAGGCTTTTCATTTTCAATTTGTTTTGTTTTTAAAAATTCAGCGTATAATTTTTCATCAGTAAAGCTATCTTTATTACTCAGTCGTTTGAGTAAACGTTCTACAATCCAGCTTCGAATACTTCTCATATTCGTTTCCCCCTTCCTCCTCGCATGTCATACAGTGTCTAACATACCTTTAACAATATAGAAGTTTTAAGAAAACCACCACTTGCGCACTTTGACATTGGACAAGCGGTAACGTTTCTTCGTTTTATCAAAAAAATCAGGTGACCTCTATGATAAGCTTCTCGTTAGCGACGTACAAACTTAAACGCTTCTGAAATGAATTTATTATACTTTCTTCTTTTAGAAGCACAATTATTGATAAAAAAAACAGTTGTGCCTTTTAATAGTTAAACAAGTTATTAAAAAAGGATTGATAAAGGATGAGATTAAGTGTATTAGACCAAGCGCCTATATCAAAAGGAGATAGCCCCGAACAGACATTACAACATACGTTAGAGCTAGCTCAATGGACAGAAAAGCTTGGCTATCATCGATATTGGGTTGCAGAACATCATAACAGCAATGGACTTGCCAGTTCTTCGCCTGAAATTATGATGACAAGAATTGCTTCAGTAACAGATCAGATTCGTGTCGGCTCTGGCGGCATCCTTCTACCACAATACAGTCCGTATAAAATTGCTGAAAATGCAAAGACATTAGCCGCGTTTTTTCCAAACCGTATTGATATTGGTGTAGGTAGTTCCCCAGGCGGTTCTCCACTAACAAGATCCGCATTAACAGATAACCAAAATAAAAGCCTCCATGATTTTCCCAGGCAGGTTGCTGATTTACAGGGATTTTTACATAATTCCTTACCACGTGACCATGCATTTCGGCTGGTAAAAGCGGGACCACGAATAGAAAATGTTCCACCTCTTTGGATGTTAGGATTATCGGAACGTTCAGCTAGAAATGCTGCAGACATGGGACTTGGCTTTGTGTTTGGTCATTTTATTAACCCAAAACATGGAAGAGAAGCACTAAAAACGTATCATGAGCATTTTTCCCCTTCTGTAAGCATGAAAGCAGCTCAATCTATCGTATGCATTTTTGTTGTTTGTGCAGAAACGGAAGAAGAAGCGGAGGAATTGGCATTAACCCAAGATAAATGGCTGCTCAATGTTGGGAAAGGTTTAGGTACGAAGGTACTACCAAAAGATGATATTCGTAAGCATGCTTTTAATGATGAGGAATTAACCATTATAAAGCAAAATCGTAATCGATGCATTATCGGAACACCTAAAATAGTCAAGGAACAATTAACGAATTTACAAGACGTGTATCAAACAGATGAATTCATGATCATTACGAATATCTTTGACTTTGAAGCAAAGAAAAAATCGTATCGTTTACTGGCGGAAACGATATTTTAATAAAAAGTATGTAGATTACAGCATCCATATTGCCTAAAGGGTTGGAAGTTGAAGGGTTTATTTTAACTGACCAACCAAAGAGTATGGATTATCACTCCCGAATTGTTAGAGTAGTTGGACAGGCACCAGAAAGCACTGTTCATACGTGTATCAAACGAATCCATACTTTTTTTCTTTAGAATGATTAGAACTACAGTTTGTGTGAATAGGAATTGATTACCTGGAAACCATGATTTGACGGAAAAGGATGCTAAACAGGTCTCGTAGCAAATTGAAATGACCTACCCGGAAGGGAGTGAAGTCATCGTGACACTGGCTGAGAGATATATGGAAAAAGGCAAAGCGGAAGGAAAAGTAGAAGGGAAAATAGAGGGGAAAATGGAGGTTGCAAAAAACCTAATTGTGAAAGGCCTATCTACAAACGATATTGTAGAAGTTACTGGACTTGACGAAAAAGAAATTAATAAAGTAAAACAGCAAATGCTTCATTGAAATTGCATATTCCCCTGCACCCTAATAAACGAAGTTCTTTTCCTTCAATTCATACACCATGATACACTAAGGCTCATTCCACTCCCGGGAATGAGCCTTATATTTTAGCTAATATCAATGGTTGTAACCATTTTGTCGACAATCTTATAACTCTTCCTTTCCCATCGGTTTGCCGAAAAATTTCTCATAAAGATTTTCACCATCACATTGAGTCAATATATCATCCGATGTTGGCTTTCCCTTTGTTTTTAACTCGATTCCATTTTTCATATCACGAATATACAACTCTGTACCTTTTACAATGCCATACTTATCCGCTAATCTAAAAGGTATGCGAATATCAATACTGTTGGCCCATTGCTGTATTTTACTTTCGAAACAAGCATCGCCTTTTTTATAATTCCTCAATATTGTATTCGGAATATCCCTCGTAATAGTAACTTACGTCTATTCCCTTCATAAATATTTCTCTATCATTAATTTTTTCAGTCAAGACTTCTTTTAAGATATGTTTCATTTCGATATCTTTCACTGGACTGCGTTCCATAGCCATTAGATAGTCTTCTTTATCTACCAAATTCCAATCGATAACCTTTTGAATTTCAAACTTCAGCATCAGATCAAGCCAAATTCTAGTGCTTCTGCCATTACCCTCACGGAATGGGTGAGCGATGTTCATTTCAACGTATTTTTCAATAATCTTGTCAAAGGAGTTTTGAGGCATCTTGTCGATATAATCCAAAGAATGTTTTAGATGCATAGCTGAGGCAAATCGGAAATTTCTCTTGGCTATATTCACATCACGCATTTTCCCAGCAAATTCATAGATATCTTCAAAGAGATAGGTATGAATTTCACTTAAGCCTTTATAAGTTCCCACTTCAATAGAATGAATATCACCTGAGTCAAAGAGTTGTTTCGCTTTTTGCTTCGATATTTTTTCTTCCATTCATTGTTGGAATTTAATGGCGAATGACGATCTGGGAACAGTTTTACCTTTGTTACAATTACTTCGCCACATTCAATTGTGTCCGGATCTACGTTCTGGCAAAACTCCCGCGTTTTTGTAGATCCAAACACACTTTGGGTCTACGTTTTTGCATTTCCTCTGCGATTTCGTAGATCCAAACAGACTTTTTTGATTTACATACAGCTTCTGTGCGTCCTCCACTAATTTCAGCTAATTTATCTCGTTTCTTTTAATTATTTTTGAAAATGCCTCTAAAGAGAGAAATCGTTAACAAATGAAACGAAATGAGTCTATTTTTTTGAAAAGAGCTTATTTTTAACGAAAACGTTTCAAAAAGAAACAAACCGTTTTTGGATTTCCTTATGTAATAAACTAAAATGAATTATTATTTACCTATAAAGCGTTTGCAACTAAAAAGCTTTTTTAGAAGAAGAAATGGACTTTTACATTATTTTAATAGCATAGCTATGTTATTTTCGTCTAGGTTATGAAAGAGAGGAGAAAACAACAATGACATTCGAAATGATTCTCGCCCTTAGTATCCTGATCCTGATGATTGTCATGATCATGTCAGATAAATTGCCCTTTGGTGCCCCGCCACTCATTGCTTCCCTTTTGTTGGTAGTCACTAATTTGTCCACTGTTCAGGAGGCTTTCGCAGGTTTCGTGAACCCAACTGTTGTCATGGTCGCCGGTTTCATGGTGGTGATGGCAGCACTTATGAAGACGAACTTGATTGGTAAGGTTCAGTCTTCTATGATCACTTTAGTAAATAAAGGTGGTTACAAGAGCTACGTTCTTCTGCTTGTGGTAGTCATGCTTGGTGCCAGCCTAGCAGGCACCGGTTCAACTGGGTACTATGTACTCATTCTATCTTTGGTGTCTACTATCCCTTACAACAAAAAAATGCCTACATCTAAGCTGATGATGCCTTTGGGATTTGCTACGAACCACCCTTTAATTCCTTTCAATGTAGCACTCCTCTACGGTGTGACGATCAGCGTACTAGAAACTGCAGGTTATACGGATGGGCTTTCCATGGCAAAATTTGCAGTGGTCAATTTATTCCTATCTCTTGGTTTCCTAGCATGGAGTTTGATTGCTTATCGTCTTTTGCCCGATCATCCCATTGCGGAATTTTCTGAAGGTGAGAAGGAGACAGAAGAAGCTGAAGCTGAAACTGAGACTATGCCCAAATGGAAAGAGTACGCCACTATTGCTGCCTTTATCATCAGTGTTGTTGGTATGATGCTTATGAACCAGTTGGGGAATGCTGCCTATGTCATTCCTGGGCTTGCCGGTGCCTTTTTGCTAATCATCCATGTACTAGACTTCAAGGAAGTTCGCGATAATATGGGAGCACCTGTCATCCTAATGATGGCTGGTGTAATCGGTGTAGCAGATGCTCTGGCAAACTCTGGGTTCACAGCTATGATTGGAGACGGCTGTTGCGGATAAATTAGGTACCAATATCAGTCCATTCATGCTCATTTTCATCTTCGCACTTCTAACTAGCACCTGTGCTACTTTTACTGGTTCAAATATGGGTTCTGTATTCATCTTTGCGCCAATCGCTATTGCAACTAGCATAAGCTTGGGACTTAATCCTGTTGCTGCCGCAATTGCCGTTGTAGTATCTGGCTGGAACGGCGGGTACATGCCAGTCGATGGTATGCCTGCTATGATCTTAGGTATGGGGAAATATAAGCTGCCACAGTTCTGGTTATTCTCCGTACCTATGTACCTAGTCCGTATTTTTGCACTAAGTGTAGGCGCTGTAATTATGTTCCCAGTACACGGATAATGTGGTAGAAATAACTATTACGAAAGTTGTAGTAAATTTTCAATCAAAAATCTACAACAAAAGAAACACACCCAGTACACTCATGCTTGTCATCTGGGTGTGTTTTTCCTTATGCTAGTCTGATTTAAGATAACGCCATAAAGTTGTTCTACTTATCCCTAATTGATTAGCCGTTTTCGTTTGATTGCCATTGTTCTGTTCAAGAACAGCGGTCACAATTTCTTTTGTGTAGTCGAAAAGTGTCTTATCTTCATTCAGATGCTGCATTAGATTTGCCTTAACATTGGAAAGCGGTGTTTCAACCCTTTCCTGCTTTAAAATTTCAATCACTTGATATTCTGAAATATAGTATGAAGTAGAATTTAACACTAACTTTTTAATCGTTCGCTCTAATTGGTCGAAATTTCCGGGCCAATCAAAGTGGAGTAATTCTGTTAAAGCTTTAGGATTAAATCCCATCACTTCCTTGTTACATTCGATATTAATTTTATTGAGAAGCAGGGTGATGATACTAGATAATTCATTTTTTCTTTCTTTAATAGAAGGTGAATAAATACTACTACAGTCCAATTGTGTCATGATTTGATTAAAAATTTGTTTGTCTTCATCCGCACCTTTTGTACTGTAGGTAAATAAAACATTATTTTTTTGTAGTAACTTAATGTCATTAATAATCGTTAGCAATTTTTCCACATCTTGAATACTTGCTTGTTCAATATCTTTAAAAAGTAACGTATTGCCCATTTCTACCAAAGGGCCATTAGAAGAATTGACCAAGTATTTCCATGTTCGCTCATTGATCAGTTTCGAATTAATCACAATTAAATTATTCGTATGATTTTTTTGCTTAAGATAGGCTGTATAAGCTAAGCTCGTTTTGGCCGTGCCACTTTCACCAAAAATCATCATTGCGTTATAATAAGAAACTAATTTTTCTATCTGATTTTTAGAAGATTCTTGGATAAAAGAGGTAAATAAAAGTTTTTTATTGATGATTTCTTCTATTTCTGTTTTATTTAGGTACTTCACACCGAAGCTGTTGTTTATAAGGGGAGGCGTTGAATTTTTAACTTCACAGAGGAAGTAGTTTTGATCTAAATGTAGTTGTTTGGTTTTTAAATGGTACACTTGTGTATTATATGTGTGGTAGAATTTCTGTTCCCCATTCAAATTCCCTTTCATTGTCAGAAAATGACTAATCGATTTTTCCAGCTTTGGATCAATATTTGAAAAAATAGTTGTGAGCTGCTCGTCCAAGATGATCATTTTCTGTGATTGCGCATTGAAAGAAGCAGTCAATAATTCATTCTTTTGTTTAATATTTTTAAGGTCATGAACGAGTGAAATAGCTTGTTGATAGGCATGTTTGATACTCTCAAATCCGGATGTAATTAGGATGGCATTGATGGACTTATTTAGAGCAATTTTATGGGTAACAGCATCACATAGTACCATTTCGTAATTCTCTTCTTTTAATTGGTTTAAGGCGGCTTCAGGACTCAAAGAATGATCTAAGGTGATAATTTTAATATTATATTGCAAAATATCACAGATAAGATGCGCCGTTTCTGTAATACTGGGATATCCTACAATCGCAAAATTGCCAGCATAGTTGTTCGCCAGCTTGATCGCCCCTAAGATATCATAAACTGAAATCGATACATCGATCACGGGAATGGAGACGGATTGATCAATCAACTTAGCTGTCCCCCCTCTAGAGATAATCGCATCATAATTTCCTAGTGATAATTGAGAAACTAATTGTTTTCCTTCTTCTAAATCAGCCGTATAGATCTCAATATCGATTTCCTCAAATTGTTCACCAACAATGGTCATAGAGTTATTTAATTCTTCATAAGGTGCAATCCCAAGTAATTTAATTTTTTTAGTCATAACTCTACCTCCTAAAGATGTTTCATTTGTAAACAATTATAGTATAAAATGAAATAGAAGAACAGAAATGCGAGCTGTTGTTTCAAAAAGGAACAATTAGTTTGTGGCTGAGGTTCCTTAATTTTTAGTATAGCGATAAAATGAACTTAAAAGTAATAAGGAGGTGAGCTGATGTTGAAACTATTGGTAATCGCTGATGATTTTACGGGAGCTTTAGATACAAGCGTTCAGTTTGCGAACTTAGGTGTGAAGACCTTGGTTACAACAGATAAAACCATTAACTACCAATTACTAGAAGATGATTTGGAAATTTTAGTGATTGATTCGGAAAGTCGTTATCTGTCATTCACCGATTCCTACAATATTATAAGTGAGATCATTAAAAAAGCAAAGAAACACCAAGTGCCCTTTATCTATAAAAAAGTTGATTCCGCCTTGAGAGGGAATATTAGCAGTGAAATAAAGGCTGTTTTGGATCATTTTCCGGAAAAGAAAGTTCCTTTTATTCCAGCTTTTCCAAAGGTAAATCGAATTGTTCGTAATGGAAATCTTTATATAGATGGACAATTGGTTTCAGAAAGTGTATTTGGCCAAGATCCTTATGAACCTGTTACAGAAAGTAATATTCAAAAAAGACTCCAAGATGAGGCTAATATCGATAGTCAATTAATTCGTGATGATCAGATCAATGAAGTCAGCCATAATTTGTTGTTATTTGATAGCGCAACCGACGAAGACTTGTCGGAAATTATGACGGTGTTAAAAGAAAAAGGACTTTCAGAAGTTATCGTTGGATGTGCTGGTTTTGCAAAGATATTTGCGAATGCAATTTTTCCAAATAGGGAGCCTCAGAAAGCGGTCATGAAGGCACCACTAATTGTGATTTGCGGTTCCGTTAATCCGATTACTAAACAGCAAATTGAGTATGCTGAAATGAAACAATATAAGCGTTATTCCTTAAGTCCTCATCAACTTTTAGAACCTGATTATTGGGAAAGTGCAGAAGGCCAGGAATGGATTGCAACTTATCATCAAGCGATTTTGGAAAACGATTTAATCATTTTTGATACACTTAGCGCTAAAACGATAAATGATTTAACTCATTACGGAGAAGTACATGGAATTTCAACTTCAGCATTTCGTTTTCGAATCGGCCAGTCTTTAGGTAGTTTGTCCAAACAATTATTAGAAAGAAGTATTGATCAAACCCTATTATTTACTGGTGGTGATACTTTGTTTCAGTCGATGCAAGCCTTAAAGATTAATCAAATTAAACCACTTTATGAAATGAGTCCAGGGGTTGTTTTATCAGAAATCGTTTGGAGAGATAAACCGGTTCAAGTTATAACTAAATCTGGTGGTTTTGGGAATAAAGAATTATTTGTAGATCTTATAATGATGAACTAGGAGGAAAAACAAATGCTAGTAGACTACAGTTTGAAAATGCCAAAAAATATTTTTGCAGGCGAACATGCTTTGGAACAATTAGAAACGATTCTTTCAAAAGATATGAAAAAAGTTGTTATTTTTACTGATAAAGGTATTTTGGGTGCTGGTTTGATCGAAATCCCAAAACAAATTCTAGAAAGTAAAGGCATCGATTACAGCATCATTTCTGAAATTCCAGCAGAACCTAACTATCATCAAGCACAAGAGATGATTGATCAATTTAAAAAAGAAAATGCTGATTTCATCATTGCTGTCGGTGGCGGTAGTGTCATGGATGTAGCTAAATTAGCTTCAATCTTGGCAACAGACGCCTACACAGTGAAAGATTTATTGGACGATCCCCTTCTTGCTAAAAAACAGGTGACAACATTGATGATTCCAACAACTGCAGGAACTGGGTCAGAAGCAACACCAAATAGTATCGTTGCGATACCAGAAAAAGAGCTAAAAGTTGGTATTGTCAATCCTGAAATGATTGCCGACTTTGTCATTTTGGATGGTCGTTTGATTAAAAAATTGCCAAAACCAATAGCAGCAGCAACAGGAGTAGATGCCTTGTGCCATGCTATTGAATGCTTCACTTCAACTAAGGCTAATCCAATTAGCAATACATTTGCCTTGGAGGCACTTGACTTAATTATGAATAATATTATTGAAGCTTGTACAAATCCAGAAGCACTTGAAGCTAAAAATAATATGTTACTTGGTTCATTCTATGCAGGTGTAGCCATTACCTCTTCAGGTACGACCGCAGTTCATGCCCTTTCTTACCCACTTGGCGGCAAATATCACATTGCACATGGTGTTTCAAATGCGATATTGTTGACACCAGTTATGCGTTTCAATGAGCCAGCTATTAAAGAAAACTTGGCAAAAGCATATGATCGTGTAGTAAGAGGTGGTAATCCTGATTTGTCAGTAGATGAAAAATCAAAATACATGATTACAGAATTCGAAAGAATTGTCGAACTTCTTGAAATTCCAACAAGCCTAAAAAAATTCAATGTGCCTGAAAGTGAATTAGAGGTATTGGTGGAGGCTGGTATGCAAGTGACTCGTCTGTTGGTTAACAATATGCGTGAAGTGACACCTGATGACGCAAGGAAAATTTATTTAGAAGTGCTATAAAAGAAGGTTCGAAAAGTTATCAACGGATAAGTTGCGAATCTCAGCGTCACTCGGTGTCTCCGATCCTCGAACATCGAGTTCCTTGATCTTCTCGCTTTGCGATTCGTCAACTTTTCGAACATGCATTATAAAGGAGGAAGCCCATATGGTCGAAATCAAAGGGATTATTTCACCAATTATTACACCAATGAACGCTGATGAGAGTGTGAATTATGATGAATTAAGAGCTCAAATTGATCGCTTAATAGAAAATGGTGTACACGGTATCTTCACTTTCGGGACAAACGGTGAGGGTTACATCCTATCTGAAGATGAAAAAGTTAACATTATGAAAGCGGCTGTTGAGCAAGTGGCCGGTCGTGTCCCTGTTTATGCTTCAACTGGTTTGATTAGCACAGCAGATACCATTCGTCTTTCCAATAAAGCAAAGGAAATCGGTGTAGATGTCTTATCCATTATCACACCTTCATTTGCGGCTGCCTCACAAGATGAACTTTATACACATTTTAAAACAGTTGCGGAAAATGTGGACCTGCCAATCGTCCTATATAATATACCAGCACGTACAGGGAATGCGATTGCTCCTGATACAGTCGGTAAGTTAAGCAAAATTGAAAATATTATTGGTGTGAAAGATTCTAGCGGCAACTTTGATAATATTCTTCAATATATCGAACAAACCCGTGATCGTGAATATTTTTCCGTCTTATCTGGTAATGATTCTCTCATTCTATGGACTTTATTAGCAGGCGGAACTGGTGGTGTGGCTGGCTGCTCCAATGTTTATCCATTCACCATGTCACAAATTTATGAACAATTCCTTAAAGGTGATATTTTATCGTCACGTACCTATCAAGACTCGATTCGTTCATTTAGAAATTGCTTCAAATTTGGTAACCCAAACACGATCGTCAAGTATGCTGTTGCTGAATTACGATTCCCAGTAGGTAAATGTCGTACACCATTCAATCAACTTTCAGAACAAGGTTTTGAAGCACTTCGTCAAGTTATTGCTGAAAACAAAGCCAAGGGAATGAAATAAAGGAGGCAAACCATGAAAAAAAGAATTGGTATTACTCTAGGTGATCCTGCTGGCATCGGTCCGGAAATTTCAATCAAAGCACTTGCAAAGCCTGAATTGTATGACCGTTGTCACCCATTACTGATCGGTGATAAATCTGTGATTGAATTTTATCTCGCCAAACATCCTGAGTTAGATTTAAAAGTAAATGTGATTGAAAATCCTCAAGATGGTCTTTATGAATATGGTACGATTGATTTGGTTGATTGTGGAATTGTTAAGATGGATCATCTCCAAATTGGTGAAGTTTCCGTAATGGCCGGAGATGCCGCTTTCCAATATGTCAAGAAAGTGATTGAACTAGCACTTGATAAGAAAATTGATGCGACGGTGACAAATCCACTTAATAAAGAAGCGATAAATGCTGCAGGCCATCACTACGCAGGCCATACAGAAATTTATGCTGATTTAACAGATACTGAGAAATATACGATGATGTTGGCTGATGGGAACTTGCGGGTTGTTCATATTTCAACGCACGTTTCCCTACGCGAAGCCTGTGAGAGAGCAACAAAAGAGCGTGTGTTAGATGTTATCCGCATTGCGGACAAGGCTTGTAAAGATTTAGGTATTGAAAATCCAAGAATAGCTGTTGCTGGTCTGAATCCTCACTGTGGTGAAAACGGCCTTTTTGGTACAGAGGAAATTGAGCATATCAATCCAGCGGTAGAAACAGCTAAAGCAGAAGGAATCAATGCTTTTGGTTCATTACCTGCGGATACACTTTTTTCTAAAGCTAACGGCGGAATGTATGATATTGTTGTTGCTATGTATCATGATCAAGGCCATATCCCGTTGAAATTGCTCGGTTTTGTCTACGATCGAGAAACAGCTTCTTGGAAGGCTGTGCAAGGAGTAAATATTACTTTAGGTTTACCCATTATCCGTACATCTGTTGACCACGGAACAGCCTTTGACCAAGCAGGTAAATGGACAGCAAGTGAACTTAGTTTAGAAAATGCGATTGATTACGCTATTAGACTCGCAGAGAATGCATAATAGAGGTTGTTCAAAAATGAGGAGCAAAGGCTAAATTCACGACAACAATCGCCACGCCTTTGTGACCTGCTTCCTGCAGGCCTCCGGCAAAAATGACACCGCCGACATATCCCGTGGAAGTTCGTTGGCTTGTTTCCGCACTGCTCATGTATCAGGATAAAGGATCTTCTACTAAAAGCGTCCATGTCCTGCGGGTAACGTAGAAGTCAGTACATCCTGTACAAGTCCACTGCTCGAAACTGCCCCCTCGAATGCACAGGATGTGCTAGTGTCGGCGTTGCTGACAGGACGTCAGCGTAGTCGCCGAAGGGTCCTTTTTACCGCACTATTAGAAAGTGCGTCTAGATTATGATTATGAACGTTTTAACTGTTTATTAAAATACCAATCCATTCTAGCAAACATAGATAAAGCGATTGCAGCTATACAATGAGAGGAGACTATATAATGACAAAATTACCGAGTGTTAGAGTTTCTGAACCAAATGGAGTTGTTTACCGTGATGAATTCTTGGATATTGATTTTGCGTTAATCCCTACAGGTGGAGCAAAAACAGCACATGCGCCCGCTTTAATTGAAACAACTGATGGAGGTTTGCTCTGTGCGTGGTTTGCGGGTAGTTTTGAGGGTAGTGGTGATATTTCTATTGCTGTTTCCAAGCTAGATCCAGACACACAAATTTGGTCTCACCCAGAAATCGTATCAAAAGGTGAAGACCGGAGTGAACAAAACCCAGCATTTTTCAGAGCACCAGATGGCCAAATTTGGTTGATTTATACATCACAATTGAGCCGTCAAGAAGGCAAGGACAATATGCAGTTTACGTCCATCATTATGGTTCAAAAATCAAATGACGAAGGACAAACATGGGGAGAGCCTGAAGTACTCTTTTCAGATGAAGGAACGTTTGCCCGTCAAGCTATTCAAATTTTGAACAATGGTCGTTGGATTTTCGCAACATGGCTTTGTGAAGATTCGGCAGAAGGATTAACTAATGATCCTACCGAATTCCGCATATCTGATGACCAAGGTCATACATGGAAAAAAGTGAGAATGCCAGAAAGTAATGGCCGTGTTCACGCAAATGTTGTCGAAGTGGAACCTGGGCATTTAGTAGCCTTTATGCGCAGTCGTTTTGCGGACAATATCTATATGAGTGAGTCACATGATTTTGGTGACACTTGGTCAGTGCCGGAAAAAACAGTTCTTCCAAATAATAATGCAAGTATAAGTGCAATAAAACTACAATCAGGTGAAATTGCTGTTGCCTATAATGTAAATGCAACTCACAACCCAGAGTTTGGAAAGGTTGCATGGCCTGGTTTGAGAAATCCCGTTGCCGTTTCAATTTCTGAGGATTTTGGGCAAACATGGCCAATTGGACGTGTATTTGAAGCGGCGGAAGGATTTATTGGTGCAGAAAACAAGACAAACAATGCGCAGTATGAATATCCGACCTTGTACCAAACGAAAGACGGACAATTGCATCTTGTTTATGCATATAAAAATAGACTTTGCGTTAAATACGTGCGTTTCTCTGTAGACGATGTGTTTGGTGAAAAACGGGAGACGGTTGGTCTTTACAATCCCACGTCAGGCCAGGGTGTTGAAATTGAATCTGAGTAAATAGATCTGTCGTTTTCTATCCTGACTGAACCTTTCTTTTCCGGGATTAAGAAATACTATATTCATAGGTAACGTCCCCCCTTTTCATAAACGACCACCTGCTGAAGCAGGTGGTCGCTCAAGGGGTACAGCATTACTCAATTTCAACTTTACGTGTGTTCTTGTTATCAGTTTGTTCTTTCGCCACAATGATTTTCAACAATCCATCTTGCATCTTTGCACTTATCTCGTCGGGTTTAGCATTTTCCAAATAAAGGGAACGCTGCATGGATCCATAACGTCTCTCTTTGTGAATATACGTGTTGTCCTCGTCTTTTTCTTCAATACTTTCATTCCTATTGACAGCTATAGAAAGTCTGCCATCATCGTTAAAACTGATGTCAATATCCTCTTTTTTTATACCCGGAAGTTCAGCCTCAATCAAGTATTCATTGTCTGTTTCTCTTACATCAACCTTGAAGTGATCCATAACGAAATTTCTCCTAATAAACGGAAAGTCACTAAAAGCCTCATCAAAGAAGTCATCAATCATGTTGAAAGGATTCTTAGCACCAACAACATTTCTATTTTTCCTGTTGAACGGAATCAATCCAGCCATCATTAACCTCTCCTTTTCTTAGTATTGGCTATTAGCACTCAACTAAGAAGAGTGCTAATTTCTACTTTTTAATATACCACTTTTACAGAATCTTAAACATAATGCACTAAAGGATAGACATAACTACGAATATAAAGGTATTTTTCCCCTCTTTTCGAATTATGTATCGTTAAGAAGGATGCAGAAAAGAAAAAGGTTCTTAATTTAAAACAAAATAACCCGATTGCTTAATAAATCTCATCTAAAATCATAAGTAAAGAGCAATAGGTTTTTAACGAGCTTAAATACATATGATTATTCGCTTCATCCAATGGAAATCACGGTGTATCCGGTGTATAATAATCGTAATAAAGGGAATAAATACAGACCGGACGTGAAGATACGATGAAGCTGCAAAATCCGCATGATACTTTTTTCAAAGAAACATTTGGAGATGCCGAGGTTGCAAAGGATTTCCTGAATCACTACCTGCCGAATAGCTTGATGGATGTGGTTGATTTGCATTCCTTGGAACCGCAGAAGGACAGCTTTGTAGATAAAAACTTGGATGAAAGTTTCTCTGATTTACTGTTTAAAGCAGTTATACAAGGAGAAGAAGGATATTTCTATTTTTTGTTTGAGCATAAGAGTTATCCAAGCAAAGGCATTGCCCTACAGTTACTGAAATATATGATTGCGATTTGGGAAGCGAAAACGCAAAAAGAAAACAACTGGGAATTACCCATTATTATCCCACTTGTCATCTATCATGGAAGGGATAACTGGCAGAAAGTAAAAAAATTGGGCGACATGATGAAAGGATATGATCATTTACCAGAAGAAGTACAGGTCTATGTTCCGAACTTTGCATATCTGCTTTATGATTTTTCCCCTCATTCAGACGAAGAAATAAAAGGTGAGGCCATTCTGAAAATATATCAGATGGTAGTGAGAGAAATATTTAATCCGAACAATCAGGAATTAGTGCAATCAATCATGAAGGCACTGACATTTCTTAGGGAAATTAAGAATAAGGAAAAGGGAATTGATTACCTGGAAACCATGATGCGATATGTATTTAGCACCGGAAAGAATTTGACGGAAGAGGATGCCCAGCAGGTTATGAAGCAAATCGAAACTACGTACCCGGAAGGAAGTGAAGTCATCGTGACACTAGCAGAAAGATATATGGAAAAAGGCATGGAAAAAGGTAAAATGGAAGTTGCAAAAAACCTAATTGTGAAAGGCTTATCTACAAAAGATATTATAGAAGTAACCGGACTTGAGGAAAAAGAAATTAATAAGATAAAAAAGCAAGTGCTTCAATGAGGTGCCTGTCTCTAAAAGATGACAAGAGCCGGAAATCCAATCTCACTGATAAACATGATTATCATCTCCTTATCTGTAAACGTCTAAGAATTTTATTAATTTTTCAACCACCAACTCCCTCAGACATTACACTTCATTAAAAATAAAATTTTTTCTCCTTCAATTTATTCACCATAAAGCACTAAGGCTCATTCCACACACGGGAATGAGCCATATATTTTAGCTAATATCAATCGTTGTGACCGTTTTGTCGACGATGCGTGCTGATTTTGCTTCCGTTAATGGATTGCCGTCTGTGTCAAGGAAAATGTCAGCAGCTAAAATCTCGTCCATCGCGTCCTTAACTTGTTCCGCCTCGATCGGATCAACTGGTTCGTCAACGGTAATGCGAACATTTTTCCCTTCTTCTGATGAAAAATTTAATTCTAACACCTTCATGTACTCACCTCCCTTCTACCAAAATGCCCGCGATTACTCGCCGATTTGGTACGTATCATTGCGCTCAATGTTCCAAAGTGGCTGTGCTGATAAGGACCCAATTGCATCTGCAGCCTGATAGAGCTGATCTGCTGATGCTTGAAGACGAATCCGATTGAATGTCTTCGTTTTATAGACGGGCTTATTATCCTCGTCCAACCCATAATCAAACACAAGCTTCATTTTGGATGCTTCTAAAATTTCTTGTGCCATGTTCTCGCCCCCTTTCGCTCTCTATATAGAGAAGAACCGAAAAAAAGGCTACCTTGTTTGAAGATTTTTAAGCACGAACAAAATCTTATGCAGAGTTAAAACACAAAAATAAAAACGACACTAAAGACATTTTCGTTCCGAATCACTTGTATCACTCGATGAAATAAATTTGCGCCACTCGAACAGTAGCACCACTCGCCCTTAGAGTAGATCACTTTGCCCTCCTCTTTAAGTTCTTGATCTTAATAAGCATTTAAAAAACATAATAAAAAAATAATTATTAAATAAGGTGTCCTTTTGTGTCGATCGCATCTATATGAGGGATAGGAGGGATGAAAATGCAGAAAATTACATTTGGCAAAGAGTTAGCAAAAACGATTGGTTTGAATGAAAGTATTGTATTGGAGACACTTTACGAACGTGTTGAAAAAGAAGGAACCCCTTTGAACGGACGGGTGTGGATTGAGCGTACATATAGAGAATGGCAAGAAGATTTTCCATTTTGGTCAATCGCAACTATTAAACGGATTTTTTCTTCTTTAAAAAAGCAGGGCCTTATCGTTATGGAACAGCACGGGAAACACCGCTATGATCGGACAAATTGGTATGCCCTTAGTGACGAGGGACGCCATTATTTTGGACAAGAAAAGATTGTAGAAGAGGAAACACAGGTTGGGGAAACGGGGAACATTCAAGACAAAATAACCATTGTCGAAAAACAACTAAAGAAATTGCGCTTTTTCCCACTTCAAACCTCACAGAAAAGTGAACTAGCTCATGTTTGCAAAACCTTTTCGCTCGAGCAAATCTCACAAGCCTTAGAAGCAACAGCTGAACGTGCGATTTTCGCTTGGAAATATGCGTACAAAATTTTATTAACCAATCAGAAATCCTCAGCCAAGCCGAAGCGGAGAATCATTCGTACAGAAAAGGTACCAGACTGGTTTCAACAGGAAAAGCATAAAGACGCGGCTGAGATCACACAGGAATGGAATGAAGAAACACTCGCAAAAAGACGGCGATTACTGGAGATTCAGGGAAAATATCAACAACAAAAAAAGACTACCTTTTCCCTTGCTTAGAGAAAAAGTAGCTTCATTAGCTGCCAGTATTTAGACAATTCCTTTTTCATTTTTTAAACCAATACTTAAATTCGAGTTCAAAAAGGAGGATAAAAAGGGCCCGTCGGCTAAAGGTCAGAACGGCGTTACGCCAGGACAGCGCGAACTTAGCTGTTCATTCAGTTGATCCTTACTTTTTGAACATCCTCTTTAAGCAAAGATCGCACTGATTTTTTGAATATCTTCATTCGTAAGGTTGACTTCAGCAGCTCTTAGATTGCTTTGAACCTGTTCAGGTCGTTTTGCTCCAGGGATAAGAACATCTACTGAAGGTTGTGTAAAATACCAAGCCAGAACAATATGAGCTGTTTCTGCATCATATTTTTGCGCAATTTCCTTTAGTTGATCGACTTTTTTTAGATTATCCAAGAATTGCTGCCCTTGGAAGTTAGGGTTTTTAGCCCGAAAGTCAGAAAAAGTGGTGTTTTCATCATATTTCCCAGCCAATAAACCGGATTCTAGCGGAAAATAAGGAATAAAAGTAATATTGTTTTCTACTGTATAAGGGAAATAATCTTTTTCAGCATCTCGTTTCAGTAAATTATATTCCGCTTGTAAAACATCTACATAGCCGTCCTGGTTTGCTTCCTTCAATTGATCAAGCGAAAAGTTGGAAACACCGATAGAGCGGATTTTCCCTTGATCTTTTAGCTCTTTAAGAGCGCCGACAGCTTCAGCTTTAGGTGTGTCCTCGTCAGGATAATGAATGTAAAATAAATCAATATAATCTGTCTGCAAACGCCCAAGTGCCTCGTCTACAGATTGTTTTAAAAAGGCAGGAGAATTATCCAGTACCATATCATTACCAACAAACTTATGAGCAGCTTTCGTTGCAAGTACGATATCTTCCCGTTTGTACTCCTGGATAACTTCACCGATTAATTCCTCTGAGCGCTTTGGTCCATAAATAAAAGCTGTATCTAATAGGTTGATGCCATGATCTAATCCTGTTCGAACAACATTCTTTCCCTGTTCTTCATCTAGAATATTGGGAAAGAGATTATGACCTCCGACAGCATTCGTGCCTAAACCAATCGGATGTACTGAAATATCTGACTTCCCTAAATTTACACGTTTCGTCATTTTAAAACCCCTTTTCCGATGTATTTAATATACTATTAATATTATCATGGAATGAGAAAAATAATTCGCTAAACGTTTGGGACCTTTAAAACAAAAATGAACTGAAAACGTTGGGCTGCTCAAGCTTTGCCGTTTGCTCATTTACATTCAGAAAAAGACTATAGCTGAGCAAGCCTTTTACGACAACAAAATAACGGCACTTATTTTACTTTCGAAATAAGCGCCGCCTTTTTTACAATTCTTCAATATCGTATTCAGAATATCCGGGATCATTAATTTTCTTTCTATATACAGTGACTTTACATTTTAGTAAAAACTAATCTCTTCATAGTCAATATCATAAACAAATTTCTCAATGGCCTCTTGTCTATTCCTATCGATGTTTTTAATAAATTCAATAAAATGGGCCTGCCATTCACTTTCATGTTCCTCTTCCTTGTCATAGAGAGAGGATAAATCCTTTGCATCATTCCGTAATTCCTCATAGAACACTATTTTTATCAAAATTGCTAGTTCTACATCACCAAAGGTCTTAAACAGTGCTTCATATTCATCGTTCATTAAACAGTCGGTATTCAGCAGATCGATATAATCATGAAGGGAGTAGAAATTTGTCCGAATCACATCCACCTTATCCGCTATCTTTTCACTATTCATGATCTTTTCAATGAATAGCCGAAAGTGATGATCACTCATTCTATCGGCTGCTTTGAATGTCGTTACAATCGGTTTCGCTTTCAATTCCCTTTCCACGATCACCATTGTCTCAAGGCGGTTATGTTTTACAACACTTTTAACCCTGTGTACTAGATTCATGCCACACCGATTCAAATAATCAGTCATCTGCGGATCATGAATGTTGAAATCATGTTGCAATTGAGCTACAGCTTTTAAAATAACGGACTCAATCTGCGGATCATCCAATCTCACAAATAAATCTTCTAATTGTTTAAATTGATCGCTTGTGATTTTTATTTGACCGGCGCGTCCTCCAGATAAAACGGAAAAAATCGCATTATTTAATACTAACTCAAATATATTGAATAGTTCTATTCGATAGTCGAACCCACATATTCTCCCGTAGTTAATCAAAACCGATTGAATATCGTCTTCGTTAAACAAGAGGCAAAACTGGGTTTCCATTTTTAAATGAGTTAGATATTGCCTAAGGTAATACACACCCTGAATGCTCATATCATCGATCGCTAACGGATAATCAATGCTTGCCATCGTATTATGTGCATCGAAAACGATACCATATTTCTTTAGAAACACAGGGATTGATTCATCAATCGTTAGATTATAAGCTTCTACTGCAACATCCAATTTATGATTGTGGATCTCTTTATAGAGCTGTTTTGTTTCCTCCAAACAATGGCGAATCAACTCTATCCCTTGGTCATATCCATTTTTTATATTGCCGTTTTTTAAGACGTCAATTGCTTTTTCCGGATCGTTCAAATGTATTAGATAAGCATCTACAGCATATAGAACAGAAGATAATAGACTAACAGCTGTTTCAGATGTTACAGAAGAGCTTTCTCCTTGGGTGTACCGTCTAATCAAGTTCTTCAATATAGACATCAATTTCCTTTGCGTACCAAATACATCTTCACTATTTAGTAAACCTACTCGTAATCCTTCATTCAAAATGGATAGCGTATACTGGTTTTGTAATAGACGAGCTTGATTTATCTTTCCTTGTGTCACTAAGGAGTGATCATTGCAGCGTTTTTCTGATTCCACTATCGTTCATCCCTTTCAAGAAAAGATTTCCTAAATGCGGCATCACCTCTAAACCGTTCCGTAAATTCTTCAAGCTTGCTCTTTAAAAGTTCCAAAGAACCGTTACAAACATCATCAAAGTAATCCTTCATAACACCAATTAATGGAGAGTCGCCAATCTTATCTTCTGTCTCATTTTTTACGTAATAAAAGGTCTCTTGCAGCTCATATAGAGTGGATACATAGTTCCTATCATCAACATAGGGAGAGGCACAAAAAACCTCGGCTAACTCTTTGGTTACGTCAACACTTAATTCCACTCGACCATAGTTCTGAAGGACTTGATTTCTAGAAACAATGATATTTTTTATTTCATCCCGAGTTAACACAAGCCCAAATTCTTTTGCTGTTTGATTTACTTCTATGATTTCATCCGTATATTTTTCCAACATTGAAGAATTTAGAGAATGCAGCATTCTAGGTGAAAACATGTACATTTCCTCCTTTAAATATTTTTCCAATAAAACTATTGACTTTCGGATCAATAAATGTTATGATTATTTATATTTGAGAAATAAAATTTATGAGGTTATATATTTTAAACTCTCCTTCGCCTTTTGTCAATATTTATCCCTATCTAAAATAGTCTGAATGTTCAAATAAACAATGAAATACCTATATACTTTGTCATACATTTACTTATCTATCAAAATAGTCCGCACACAATTTTACAAGTACCTGTTTTCATACTGTGAGAATTTATTCATATCAAAAAAGCCGAATCTTCCTTATTCTTAGAAAATCGGCTTTTTTGATGTCAACTTTTTCCTAGAGTAATGTTTCCCGCATTTTGGCGTTTTTGTTATCGAGTCACCTCTAATATCTGCAATAATTAGTATTTTTCTAATACATATATACCACTACCGCTTAATTTCCTCTCTATTAGATTATATTGATAAAGGAATTTTCATTATCATTGCCACACCAGCATGGAAATTAAGTTTAGATCATTTATTGTTATTAAAAGGGACAAGGAAATTTAATCAATTTGTAGAATTGCATTATACGGTTAAAAAGTAAAGGAGTCTGACTTGATAAAGTGAAAATTCAACCAGAGAGGGGTCCTTCCATTTCCACTGATTTTAGAAGATCAAAAGTTACATTCGTGACGTCCCCCTTTTTTCGCTTTTCCACGAAAACGGGGTTAGTCTACCTTCTCGCCGTTCCTCTCCTTTTTGCTTTTCCACGAAAACGGGGACGGCCCTCATCCAGTTTCGCCAGCCACTCTATCCCTGCTTCACCAGCGGCAGTGGCTCTGCTAATCACAAGTGGTGGAATCTCTCTTTTATACATCATATTGATCTATTTAATGTAGATGATAAAACGCTATAGAAAGCTTCTTTATCCACCGCTTTTGCGATGTCTACGTTCCCCTTTTGGTTTGATGTAAAGACCGTGGCACCCATCGATGATTCCTCATTCGTTTCAACTGTAACAAATCCTTTTTCAAATTGGCATATTTCCGGGTGGAAAACGGAAACGGCCATTAAAGGGTCATGTAATGTTAATTGATTCGAGCTTTCTAACCAGACATTTCCAAAGTCGAGGACTGCTTTGTTTAGTTTTGAGTTTGTGTGAAACAATTCGTTTGCTCTCTCTGCATCAATGGTCAGCATCTCGGTAACCTCAAGTGGTATTGCTTTGTGAACATTCACATCGGAAGCAAATACCATTTTTGAAGCCAGTGGATCTGCCCAAGTGTTCCAATTATACCAAGGCTCTGGCAATGGTTCATTTGCAAAATATCCATTCATCACATAAAGGCCTTTTAATAGACTAGGTGTGTCTGGATAGTCACGAAATAGAGTTGCAATATTCGTCATATTGCCAATACCGATTAGGATAATTTCGTGAGGATGCTCTTTAATCATTTGATACATGAATGCTGGTGCGTCCGATTTTTTATAGATGTCATGCTCCCAATTTTGTAATGCCGCAGCACCGTCTGGGGTCGGATATACCGGTACAGTTTGTAGCGTTGTATCTAAGCCTGCAATAATCGGAATTTTCCGACCAACCGTTTTGCAGATCGCATCAGCAACTCCTGCCCTTTTTTCGGGTTCCCCGCACACCGTGGTAATTCCCATTAAGTTACATTGAGGTTCCATTAATAAGTATGCCAAACAAATTGCATCGTCAATGTCGCCACCAATATCCGTATCAAGTAATACCTTTTCCATTCCTTTTACCTCCTGTAATAATAAAAATATTATTTATACAAGAGCTCTTTGCAAATTCCCATGCTGCACCTCCTATATTATTGCACAGTTTGTTTCCATAATGTAACTGAAATCTATATTCTTTTAACAGAAAAAAAGTAAAAAACTCCACCAGCCATCCAAAACGGTTCCCAAAAAAGTAACCTCCACCATACTGCATAGGATTCCAAGTCAAAATCTAAAATATGAAACAAACTTAATGTAATAGTGGTAAAATTAAGGAATCCATAAAAGAACAGGACGATCCCTACTATTTTAGTCACATAAAAGAGGCCACTGCTTATTAGTGGCTTCCTCCATTGAAGAAGAAGCAATGACAATAGTAGTAAACCAAACAATTTCATTATCCCTGTAAGCCATAAAATGATAACAAAAGACCTTGGAGGATCTAAAGACATCTCATAAATTGAGCCGCCAAGGGATCTCGCGCCAATGAGGCCACCCATTGCCCAGTAAAAGCTCATGGCTGCGAAAACAACAGTCCAAACCATACCGATTGCGATCATCCAATAATTTTTCTTCAAAAAAACGCTCCCCTGATTTTAAATTTTCCATTCAATTTACTGCCTGTTTAAGGTTTAAGGGTTAAAATGAAACTGGCGTGTTTTTAAAGATTCGCCTCCCAATTTCTGATAAAATTGAACGGCATGGGCATCAGCTTCCTCCGCTTGAACAAATAATTCCTTTATACCTTTACTCCTGCAATCCGCTAATAACTCAGAAACCAATCTGCTGCCAATTCCGATTCGCTGATGGCTATTTTGAACCGCTAAATCATACACATACATCACAGACCCAGACCTATCATACGACATGAGCTCATAAGCAGTTATTCCCCCAATTACCTCAGACTGATGAAAAGCAACAACACATACAAAACTTGGATTATTCAGTAATCGCCTGATATTCTCCTTATTTACGTCATTCTCAGTCTCAAATACATCATTGAATAATAAGACTAAATCATGAAAGTCCTTTTCATTGCCAGACTGTAACTTCTTGTAGGTAACATATTTATTATTCATTTGTTTCTCCTCATACCTTATTTTTAAAATAGAGTTTTGAAAAATCCAATTTTCATAGGGGAATAAAGAGATTTTATTCATTGATTATTGGAAATATTCTTTTCATACGTTCAAGATGCAGAACGCTTTCCGTCCATTTTATTTGTATAATAGCTAGTGAATCCAATAATAAGCGGAACAAAAACAAGGATTGGGATGATCCATACGACCAAACTTACGGATTCAATCTGAAGAAGTCGCGGCGCACCAAATACAGTAAATGCAGTTACGGTAGCGATACAGCATGATAGCATACCTATAATATGTTCTACGATCCAATGCGACCTTCTAGTTGGAGCTGACAACCAATATTGCAGTTGAGCCCCTCCCAAGAACACACCTACAATAGGAAAAAACTTCAATAAGGGAAAATCTATTTTCCAACCATATATACTAATCGCGATACCAGAGATAAGTAATAGTATCGGCAGCAATAGATCCATTGCTTTTCTATGTCCGATTCGGCGTGTTTTATAACGGAGAACACGTAAGCCATACCATACAGCCCCACCACTTAAAATAGCAATAAAAATCAGAAACCAAGAAAATGGAACATCATCTGCATCAAATGATGAATCCCACGCAAGACGATAGATTCCCATATATAATGCTGAAACGGACACAATGCTCATGGCCACCACATATATCCAGCCACTGCGTCGATGAACCTTTCTCCCCTTTCTCGTAACGATTGGAATCCAAAACACACATAATGCCAAAAAGCCCCCTATAATATGGGACCACCGAGCAGCCATAAAAATATATTCCACAAGTCCCCACCTCCCTGCACCATAATTTTTTTAAATCTAAATCTGTTCCAATATACGTAAAGGAATAATAAAAAATATCACAGATCTATTTTGTAAATGTTCTTCGTCTTCTTTAACGAAAATCGGAATGATATCAAACGAGCTCTAAGATTGCTTTATTAGTTTTAATGTAACATATATGCCACTGAAATTTGTTCGTTCCATTAAATTTTTTTCAAAAGAGATGCAAAATAAAATTACGAAATGGTTCACTTTCTTCTTGCTCATACAGAAAAGTCCTTCTTCCATTCAAGTGTCTTCATTGGACCGGCCTATTGCAAAAAGTCGAATAAACAGCAAAATCTCCACAACGCCTTTTAGGGACACAGCAATGGCCATAATCTTCATCCAAAGAATTAAATCCGGCTGATAGATTGTTAGGACATGCCAGATGAGTACGACATCTGTTACAGTCATTCCAAAAATGGCGACAGGGCATATAAAATGTAGCGCGAAAACTAGAATGAAGCGCCAAATTGCAGCGGCCAAATTCGATTAAGAGCGCTAATGTCTAAAATTTCGGGGTTAATCCGACCTGAAATCCCTTATCATAAAGGAATTTCAGGGTCTGATAATAAAAATATTGGAGAGTCTTAATCCCCACAATACAAATTTAACTTACAAAACTATCTAGAAATTTACTTGCTTCACTATTAAACTTCCACATTACACCAAATTTATCGATTAACATTCCAAAACTAGCTGACCATGGAGTAGAAGATAACGGCATGATCACAGTACCACCTTCTGATAGCTTTTCGAAAATTTGTTTATTCATCTCTGGATCAGCATCAATGATACTAATTAAGAGAGCATTTCCCTTTATGACTTCGCCAGTCACAGCTTGCATAGAGGGCAGAACATCAGAGAGCATTAAAACATTCCCTGAAAACTCAATACGAGATTCCATAATCATGTTTTGCTCCTCTTCTGTTAATGGAGCATTTGGGTCTTGATCAAAAGCACCAAATCTCACTTTTTTTACGCTTGTTGCTTGTAACGCCTTTTTATAAAAGGCTAACGCTTCTTCTGCTTTTCCATCAAATTGTAGATACGTTATTGCTTTCATCATTTATTTCCTCCTTTTCATATTTGCAGTATAATAGCACATAGGTGACATATGTATGTCGTATATAGGAGGAAAATATGAAAAAAATTGAGAGACTTATCTCGATCGTGATGATCTTATTACAAAAAGAGGTTGTTTCGGCATCAGAATTTAGTCGACTTTTTCATGTAACAAGACGAACTATTCAGCGTGATATGGAAACACTAAGTTATGCAAACATCCCTATTTATGCCAAATATGGTGTTGAAGGCGGATACACACTGATGGAAGAGTATAAATTCGATAAACGATTATTAAATAACAAAGATATTGAAAATATACTCGTAGCTTTAGGGGGTTTTGAGCAACTGATTACGAATCAAGAAATTCAAACGACTATTCAAAAAATCAAAGGAATGACCAGCACAGATATAGCTCCAAAACTTGATTTATCTTTTTATGATTGGGCAGGGAGAAGTCAAATTAAAGAAGATATTTTATTTATCAAACAAGCCATTGAAAATAATTGGTTATTAAAGTTTGAGTATGTAGACCAAAAAGGAAACATAACATATAGAGTCGTAGAACCCTATATGATGTATGTAAGTGAAATGCATTGGTATCTTTATGGTTATAGTTTAGAACGGGAAGACTATCGAACATTTAAAGTGACGAGGATAGCAAATATCCAAAAAGACGGTTTTTTTGTTCCAAGACCTGATAAAGTTTTGGAAGAAGAAAAGCAACATAATAAACAGTCAAATTTGGTTAGTGTACAGCTATTGATAGATGTTGTTGTAAGAGATCAATTTATCGAGAGATACGGAAAAAATGTCGTAACAAAAGTGACTCCAAGAAGTTATCTTGCGACTATTGAATTACCTGAGAATCAATTTGCCTACCAGTTTTTAGCGGGATTCGGCAATAAAGTTAAAATTATAAAGCCAAAAAGCTTTATTGCTAAATATTTGAATATTTTGGAGGAGACAGTGAAACTTTACAAATAAAATGTTCACCGTTTGGTATCTCTCTTTAGTATGGGTATCCTGATTTCAAATCTCTTTCTCTGTCTCCCATCAAAACCTTTTTATTATACGCTCCCCTATTTTCACTATGATATCAGCCTCTTGAGCTGACTCCTTAGGATAGTCTCGACACATTCCATTATTGAAGCATTGTGCAAAAGAATCATCTGCACATACGGACGGAATCGCTGCACACGGATCAAACGATGGGTTCCTCAACACTTCGTAGGGTCGCATCATATCATGGTCTTCATGCTCAAGCATATGGCAATGCCATGGGTAGATTCCAGTGTAAGGGCCAAAACGGGCAATGATCCGTGTGACCATTCCCGGGTCAACACGTACTGTGTCTTTCCAGCCACGTTCATTTGGTAGAGGTGGGATTCGATCTCCTATTACCAACGGTTCTTTTGGATTTTCTGGATGAAGGGGATTTCCACTAAACTTCGCTTGGTCTAGGATTTGAAAATGGACGAGATGCAGGTGAATCGGGTGCGAATCGTTAGTCATATTGTAAAACTCCCAAATTTCAATTTTGCCGTTGGAAGGCGTCTCTGTAATAGGCTGCTCCCCCCACATCATTTTATTGAGCAATTGGAATGGACGACCATACTCATCCGTATCCTCATCTAATGTGTTCACTCGAGTATAAGTAGATTCTATGGGATTTAATATTTCCATACAGCTTAGTTTCGCGGGAATTATACTAGAATCAGCAATTTCCTGATGTTCGTTAACTCGAAACTCCATAATTTGTGAGGTATCGGCTGTTGGAGCATCACCACTGCCCCCCGGGAATGGTGCATTCGCACTATTGGTAAGAATAATTTGTTCTCCCTTACTTTTAGAAAAGTCAATAATAATATCGGCACGCTCTGCAGGCGAAAGCAGAATCGTATTTACTTCGACTGGAGACCCTAGTAAGCCGCCGTCTGTACCAATTTGAATAAATTGTTGTCCATTGTTTAACCGTAGCTCATAAAAACGAGCATTTGATCCATTTAGGATGCGAAAACGGTATTTACGAGGTTCTACTTCAAGATAGGGCCAAACTTTGCCATTGACTAGAATTGTATCACCAAAAAACTCTGGCACAATAGAGGGATTGGGCATAGGCGGCGAATTGGGTGCAGTTGCTGGTGGTTTATCTGGTTTAGCAGGATAATAGAGCTCTCCGTTAGGATAAAAAGACTTGTCTTGAATCAGCAAAGGGATTTCATAATCCCCGCTTGGCAGATTCAACTCCTCTTCTTGCTGATCACGAATTATATAAAACCCGGATAATCCGGCATATACATTCAAACGAGTGATTCCCAGGGCATGGTCATGATACCAAAGAGTTGCAGAACGCTGACAATTTGGATAATAGTAGATCTCTTTAACAAAATTTGGACCTTTTTTTCCAAAGTCACGTGTGAACCATGCATCGGGTGACCCGTCATTTTCAGGTCGATTACGCCCCCCATGTAAATGAACAACCGTACGGACGGAAGGTTGGTCAGTTCCAGCACCCATAAGGCTTCGATCAACAGGTAAGGGATGCTCAAATGGAAGCTTATTCTTCCATTTCACATAGATCGGCTGATTCCTGATCGCTTCAAATGTTGGACCAGGATAGATACCGTTATATCCCCAAACAGTCGTTGGCGGCAAATCACGATGCAGCTTCTGCTTTATCTGTCGCATGGACACTTCAAAATAGGGAACTCCTTGATATGTCCCAATTGGTTTATGCGTTGGAATTATCGGCAATTTATCGACAAACTTTGTTAAAGACATGACGACCAGCCCCTTTACACATTTCTATATATAGAATGCAGAAAGACTGTTCAGTGTGTGGAAAATTTATTGGAACATAATGATTATTTTCTATGCATGAAATCTCGCAACATATCACCTCTTGGTGGAACTTCCTGATACACAACACGGGTGACCAGTCCGTCTTTTTCCAGCTCTTTGAGTTGTTGCGTTGGTACAGCTTGCGTTAAATTCGGGCATTAAACGTCTTAATTCCCCAAAGCGTTTTGTCCCCTTTTCTATGCGACTTCCATTTACCATTTTATCTTTCGGAATTTGGCAATAATCAAACTAATCCCTCTTTCATTTCATTTTTTTAAAAGGTGCAACTAAACATAAGCTAGTTGGATATAAAAATTTAAACATCCTATTGGATAGTATCTTGCCTATTGGAAAGGGAAATGGAGAGAAAAAAAGAAAATAAACCAACCAAGGTAATAACTCCTGCAAACCAACTTAGTGAGGTATAAGAATAATGATTGCTGATGATTAATCCTCCCATTGCTGATCCTAAAGCAATACCTAATTGCATGAAAGATGTATTCACCGCAATAATCATATCCGCTAATTTTGGAGCCAAAGATCTAAGATATGTTTGATTCGCGGGAGTCGTTGCCCAGCCGGAAGCACTCCATACCATCATGATCAAAAATAAAAAAATAGGATGTTCCCCAACCAGCGGAAGTAAAAAGAATGTAAGTACCCTACTACCTATCGTTACAAATAACGTCTTCTTAACACCCCACTTATCTACGCTATAACCACCTATATAACTTCCTAGAATACCAAATATGCCTAAAACAAAGAATGCGATGGTAATTTTTCCCATATTAAAACCAGCCAGATGATGCAAGAAGGGTGTGAAATACGTATACAGAGAAAATTGGCCAATAAATACGAACGCACTCACCAATTGCCCCATAACCATTGCGGGTTTTCGTAAGATAGAAAACTGTGTTTTTAGCGGTACTGGATCCTCTCCTTTTACTTTCTGAGTAAATAGCCAAATTCCAAACACAGGAAGAAGAGTAACAAGTGCCACAAAAGTGAACGTCATTCTCCATCCAAATGCTTCTCCTACAACTGTTCCTAGAGGTACCCCTAAAACCAATGAAGAGCTAAATCCCATAACCGTTGTCCCGATTGCTTTCCCTGCTTTTTCGGGAGGGACTAGTTTGGCAGCAAATGCAATGGAAGATACGCTAAATATCCCGGCACTAATGGCTGCAATCATTCTTGAGATCATAAGAAAGATATAATTTGGACTAATGGCTGCAATGACGTTACTGAGGATAAAAGCGAATAACGAAAGTAATAACAGCTTTTTCCTCTCTATGCGGGAGGTTAACGAAATGAGAATAGGTGTACCTATTGCATAAATAACAGCATAAATGGTCACGAGCTGTCCCGTAGTTGCGACCGAAACTCCGAGGTCAGTGGATATCAGTTTCAACACTCCAGCAAAAACTAATTCAACTGTCCCAACAACAAACATTCCTATAGCAAGCATCAAAATGCCCAGATTCGTTTTAGAATCAATCCTTTTGTTGTTTTCCACAATATCTCTCCTTTTTTGACCATTCGGTCTAATATAATCGCAAAAACCCCAGTGAAAAATGGTTATTATAGACTGATCGGTCTAAAATAATCATAAATAAGAAAAGGGTCAGCAAAAGGTTAATCTAAGACCGAGAGTGTAATTTTAACAATATCATTTAAAACAACGGGATCCGAAGTGGATTTAGATGCAATAAACAAACTATATCGAGCATGGTTCAAGAATCGGGCAAGTGCCATAAGATCATTGTGCCGCTCACTTAATTCACCTTCTTTTTGTGCGCGGATTAATGCCCGATAAAATGCAGACACTTCATTCTCCATGTTCGTTTCAACCAATCTCGAAATTTCCTGATCATGTGGCGCCAGTTCTACTGCCGTATTGATCATAAAGCATCCTTTTTTTCGTTCTTCGTCAATGAGAAATTTTACTAAATCGTAAAAAACAAACATGATGGATTCCTTTGGCGAGTCATATCTTTCAAGCGCGTCATTTAGATACGTTATCTTCTGATCCGCATAATGTTTTAAAGAGGCTAAAAATAAGTCGTGTTTATTTCCATAGGTATCATACATACTTTGCTTTGCAATTCCCAAATATTTCAGTAGTTCTTGAAGAGAAGTACCCTCATAACCCCGATACCAAAAGAATTCCATTGCTTTACTGAGAACCTTTGCTTCATCAAATTCTTTATGTCGTGCCATGTGCCTTTTCCCCCTTTCTTTTAAAAGAATAACATTTTCAGAATGAATGGTCAAAAATTATAAGGACCTCTTCCTTCTTTTTAAACGCCGACCTACTAGCGGAAGTGAACGTTTCATTTGATCCGCACTAGAATGTCCATGAGTAGATTCCAATTGTAAGGCCTCGTTTAATAATGATTCACCATATTCTTTAGAAAAATATACAATGCAATTTTTAATACACAGAATACATTTAGCCTATATACATTTGGGCCATTTTATTTATTGACAGATTCTAGTTATTAAAGATACCATTTAAACATAATATTTGAAAAATTGAGACGAATGACTCTGGAAGGAAAAACTTTCTGTGAGCAACTCTCGTAGTTCATATTGTAATGTCAATGTTAGGTAGTGATGAACGTTATGTTGATATTCTTATGTATAAACAAGTGCCCGCCTTTATTTGGAAGCTATACATGCTAAACCAAATAAAGGAGGATTCTTATTATTATGAACATGAATCGATCGATGGTTATGATCTCCATCTTTGTCGCTACCTTTTTAGCGGCTGCAGAGTCATCGATTGTTACAACGGCCATGCCTAAAATTGTAGGTTCCCTTCAGGGCATTAAGCTTATGAATGGGGTATTTACGGTTTATTTGCTGGCCATAGTATATGTGTTAGCAACGCTGTTATTACCGAAATCCAATCATAGCAGAGCGAATCATGTAACCAAGTCCCAATAAGCAGTTTCGAATGAGGTCAACCTGGAATCAGATTGCAGGTTGACCTTTTTTCTAATTAATTAGATCCGAAAATCCTTCTAAAAATTGATATTTATCATTTCAAAGAAGTGATATCCATCACTACCGGCCCCGGCGGCTTTTCGATATGCTTTTAATACAATAAATCAAGGAGGCACAAGGAATAATGAGAAAAGGTTTATTAGTCGGTTTATATGTGGGAGTTATTTCAGGGGCTGCCGGTGTTGCCACAGCTTACCTTTTAGGTGCTGTGACAGGCCTGTGGTTCTCCCAGTTAAATTGGATCTCCATTGCGGTTGCTTCGATCATCGCCAATATCGCGGGGGCAATGATTTTCGTAAAATGGTTTCGAAAAACTGCCAGACCTTCAGTCTATTATGTTCTGCTAACCGCAGGCGTCACTCTGTTGTCGTCGCTCAATGTTTTGGTTAATCCCCCTGCAGATAAATTCGGAGTTATTGCACAGCCGGTGCATATCGTGGTCTTCTTACTGTCGATCTGGTTGGTTCCGAAGTGGCTGAAACGCGGGAAGCAGGCCCAGGTTTCCGGAGCCCCGATAACCAACGACAAAGGTTAAGGTCAATGACTCAAAACCATATGGTATGATAGTCCAAAATGGTGAAGGTGGTAAAAAATGTCTCGCATCAGACTCCCGTGGGAAACGATGATGTTGCTTCCCCCGTTGATTTCTCTGATTATCTTTCCGCAACCGACAGGGTACAACTATCTATTGTTTTTTATCATCGCAACGGCTCATTTGATCAGCATTATGAATGCGAAATACCGAACTTTTTTCATCATTGTTCAACTGGTCGCGATTGCTTTATGGGGGGCTTTCTTGAACCCGTGGGAATTGTGCTTCGGCTTTTATCCCGCTTTGGTGATCGGCAAATACCCATCCTACCGTAAAATTACTGGGATGACTGTACTCATGGCTGTGCTCTTTGCAGGGGCAACTGGGTTCCATTTCTTGCGAGAATCGAATCCATTGTACCTTGGCTGGTATTCGATTCTTCTCATTCTTTTCTTGTTGCCCTATATAGTGAGAATGATCCGGAAATCACATGAAATGAAATTGGGGTTACAACATGCCAATGATGAAATTTCCCGGTTGATAAAAAATGAAGAGCGCCAGCGAATCGCCCGTGATCTTCATGACACGCTGGGCCATACCCTGTCCCTGCTTACCTTGAAAGGTGAATTGGTGGAGCGGCTGATTCCCCAGAATCCTGATCAAGCCTCAAAAGAAGCACGTGAGATCCAGAATATTTCAAGATCCGTTTTGTTGCAGGTTCGGGAACTGATCAGTGATATGCAGTCTATCGATCTCGGCGAGGAGTGCCAGCAGGCGGCTCAAATTTGCGAGTCCGCCGGAATTTCATTCAAATTGGAACGCAATGATGAGCTTGGTGGGGCCCCACCGATTATTCGAAATATCCTGAGCCTGTGTCTCCGCGAATGTGTCACCAATGTTGTGAAGCACAGCGGCGCGCACAAATGCACAATCCGCCTCGAAGAAGGACCAGGAAAATACATTCTTCAGGTAGAGGATGACGGAGTTGGCATTGCGAAGGAAAATCACGACCGGTTCGGTAGCGGCCTGTTGGGTATGAAAGAACGGTTATTGCTGATCGAAGGGAAACTTGAAATGGTAACCGGGGAAACAAAAGGGACGAAAATCACGATCATCGTGCCAAAAGTTAAGAAACCAGCGATAACGGAGGGAATCCAATGAGAATTGTCATTGCGGAGGATCAAGGAATGCTTCGATCCGCGGTCAGCCAGTTGTTGGCCCTGGAAGAAGATATTGAAATTGTCGGGGAAGCCAACGATGGTGAACAGGCTCTCCAACTGATTCAAGAAAAAAACGCCGATATTGCCGTGCTCGATATAGAGATGCCTTTGTTAAGCGGACTAGAGGCAGCAGAAAAATTGAGGGATGAAGGCAGTGAATGCCGGGTCGCCATTGTGACCACCTTCGCCCGAAGTGGGTACCTGCAACGTGCCGTGAAGGCCGAAGTAATGGGTTATTTGCTAAAAGATACGCCCGTGTCCGAATTGGCGGAAGCACTGCGAAAAATTCACGCGGGTAAGCGTGTCTTTAGCCCGCACCTTACTTTTTCTATGATGGAAGAAATCAATCCACTCACGAAACGAGAATCCGAGATTTTGTTGCACCTAAAGAAGGGAGATTCGGTCAAAGAAATCAGTAAAATTCTCTATCTCTCTCCAGCTACGATCCGCAACTACATCTCCGAAATTATTCAGAAGTTGGAAGCTAGAAACCGGATGGATGCCGTCTCAATTGCCGAAAACAAAGGTTGGCTGCCGGAAGAACCTTTTTTATAAAACAAACCTGATTTTATGATGCAAGACTGAAGAACAAAAATTTATTTATGAGAGAAGGAGAAAAAAGTGCCACATGTCATTGAAGCTGAAGGTTTAACCAAACAGTACGGGGAAACTCGAGCCGTACAGGGGATTTCTTTTACAGTCAAAAAAGGCGAAATTTTCGGGATTGTTGGTCCGAACGGATCTGGTAAAACTACAACGATTGAGATTCTGGAAGGACTAAGGAAAAGAGATTCCGGAAAGGTACACGTACTCGGCCACGACCCCGGTAAAGAATCCGACCGCTATCAATTAAATAAAAAAATCGGGGTGCAGTTCCAGGCCACATCCATACAGGAGTTAATGAAGGTCAAAGAAGCGATAAATCTGTTTGCCTCTTTTTATGACACACATCATGTCCTGAACATCATTGAACAGTTGCATTTGGAAGAAAAACTCAATTCGTATTTCAAGGATCTTTCCGGTGGCTGGAAACAACGAGTAACGCTCGCTTTAGCTGTTTTGCATCAACCCGAAATCGTTTTTTTGGATGAACCGAGCATGGAGCTTGATCCGCAAGCACGCCGCGAGTTGTGGGAAGTCATCCATACCCTGAAGGAACAAGGAACCACCATCTTGGTCACAACGCATTATATGGAAGAAGCCGAAAAACTTTGCGATCGGATCGCCATGGTGTACGACGGCCGAATCCGGGCACTTGGAAAACCGAATGTGTTGCTCGAAGACCTGGCAACAAACTACCTAACCTTTGAGAGTTTCGATGTGGATCCTGATGTATTGATCGCCCTGCCCAGCGTGATTCATGTGGAGAAATCCACGGATCGAGTGAGAATTCAAACGGAGGATCTCCAGCGTTCTGCCTACCTAGTTTTAAAAGAATGTGAAGAACGCGGTTGGAAAGTGGCCGCATTCCGTTTTGAGCGAGGCACCCTAGATGATTTGTTTGTCCACCTGTTAAAGGAGCGATCAGCATGAATAAAATTGTGAAACTGTCGGTAATAGAAACAAAGTTATTTTTTCGAGAAAAAATGGCCGTGTTCTGGACCTTTTTGTTTCCGGTTCTAATGATCTGGCTATTCGGGATAATGTTCGGAGACGCAAAAATCGGTGGGATGACTTACAGCAATGCTTACATTCCTTCTTGGATGGCCGTGAACATCTTGACCACTGCGTTTTTCGGAATCGGAACGGTGATGGCCAACTATCGAGAAAAAGGTATTTTGCGACGCTATCAGGTCACAACAGTAAGGCCTTGGATGGTGTTAATGGCGCAAACCGTGCAGGGAACCGTCATTTTTACCATCAGCGCCGTAATTATTCTCATTTTTGGATACCTCGTCTTCAATTTACATGTACCGAAATATTTGGGAAGTACCTTGTTGGCCATTCTATTAAGCCTGGTTGCCTTCTTCCCGTTCGGACTGTTGATCAATTCTATTGCCAAAAACGTTCGTACTGCCTCAGCCATCAGTTCACTTGCCTTGAATTTGATGATTTTTCTATCGGGAGCCACCTTTCCGATTGAATGGATGCCAAACGTATTACGTGTTATTGCCCACATCCTTCCGCTTTACTATGTCATTAATTTAATAAGGCAAACATGGAATTTCACACCGATTTGGGAGAACGGCGTGGATGTCGCAGTCCTCATTGGTGTCGCCATCGTGTCGATCATTTTGTCCTCACGGTTTTTCCGCTGGAGCGGGGAATAAAAGAACAAAAGCGCAAGCGCCTGTTCAGCGACGTACAAACTTGAAGGATTGAAGGGATGAACAGCTAAATTCGCGCCGTCCTGGCGGCAGACTCAATCGCGACGTCCTGTCGCTTCGTCTGCACTAGTACATCCTTGTACGTCGCAACGCCGTTCTGACCAACATCCTGTTGGCCTGAGATAAAGGAAACACAGTGAGCCACGAAAAGCGGAAGGCGGTTGTTCAGGGGCGACAAGCAAATGTTCTGGAATCCTGGAAGGGCGTTCTTTCCCTTCCAGGATTCCAGGTTATTTGACCTCGAGCTCCTACCGCCTGCAGCTAGACATTGAAAGGCGAGCTGATGTTGACTTATCGTAGGAAGGCACCGAAAGTTTGTACGTCGCTGGGCGCTGGAGCCAGACGTCAATACCCACCCACTATTAGAACTTATCCACAAGCTAGGATTTTATAAATTCTTGGTGTATGAAATAAAAAATGTTATGATTTTTATAGAAGAAAGGTGGAGTGACAACATGTTTTCATTTATTGTCGTTGTATTTCTTTTATTTTTAGTCCCAGGTCCTGCGGTGATTATTACAATTTCTCAAACGATAAAGAGCGGGAGAAAAAATGGTATTATGACTGCTTGTGGAATCGCCTTAGGGGATAGTATTCACGTCTTGTTCGCTGTTTTAGGGTTATCAGCGATATTATTAAGTTCTGCTCTAGCATTTGAAATCGTCAAATATATCGGGGCTCTTTATTTATTTTACTTAGGGATTCAAATGTTATTTACAAAGACTAAACAAAAAGAAAAATCAAACCTTGAACAAACGTCTGGGAGTATAGATAAAAGCTCGAGTTGGAAATCAATTAAACAAGGTTTTTTAGCGGAAATATTGAATCCTAAAACAGCATTATTCTTTTTAGCATTTTTGCCTCAATTTATCCAAAATGACGGAAGTAGTGTAACATTACAGCTTTTTGTTTTAGGGATTGTATTTGTGCTAATGAGTATTGCATTCACTTCTTTTTTGGCTTATTGTACAAGTTTTATTGGAGCAAAGATGTTCAAAACATCAGGTGTTTTTGCTAATAAAGTCGAGAAAATGGTTGGTGTGATTTATATTGGCTTAGGCATACGTTTAGCCCTTCAAACTCAAGAATAGATGGCGATATGAATTATACGCTTCACGAAACTTGCCCTACTTCATGATTCCTATAAAATGAAAGAAAACGCTTATTTTTAAACAACCTTAGTAACCATCTATTAGTGTAACAGATAGATGGTTACTTTACTTCCCAAGCACAAAATCAACAAACCCCATTTTCTTTGAGCAATGATCTCGAAATAATCATTCTAGCCGTAGTATTTATACTTCTTTTTTAGTACTATGTTTGGCATTTCCATAATGATCAACAGCGAAGCTAAACAATACTTTCACCAGAAACAGTAAGCCAATGATCAACATATGTGGAGTTATTCCTGGCAGCATGGGCACCACCCCCAGACCAACAGACAAAAGCAAGCCCGCTACAAATAATTGCACATGCTTCCCAATAAGGGAGTTTACAATATAAGCCCCGATGATCGTATAAGCCCATATCCCTACTGAATACCCAATATTAGTATTGAGAAGCAGGGCAATAATCACAATATGGACGTGGATCGCGATGAATACGATCCGATTTTTTTTACGCGCCGCATAAAAATTGCTAGTTGATACTGTAAAATTCGCTATAACGCCCGCAAAAACATCGAAAATCAATAATAATGCCAAAGCACTGCGCCACGCTGGCAAATCATTAGCCAATTCAGGGAATCGGTAATATAACGCAGCCGTCAGTATACCGCCAAAAAGCAATATCGCTAAAATGGATCCAACAGACTGTTTCTCACCAAATACATCGTGCAAAAAAGAAGGAATTCGTAACTGTCTCATTTCACGCCACTCCCATCATCAATAAATAACACCTTTTCACAAAGTTATATAGTATATATAGCACCAATCTCTAAAACTATTATATCTACATGAACTTCATTGTTCAATATGTTTTGTACTATTTTTGTTGAATCAGTCTAAAACTTTGGTTACACTACATATGAGGTGAACAATGATGAACGGTTATGAACGACGGAAACAGAAAAAAATCGAGCAAATATTCAGTGCATCCATTGAATTATTTTTCAAATACGGCTTTCAAAAGGTTAGCGTGAATGAGATTGCGCATAAAGCGAATGTTTCCCCTGCAACCATATATAATTACTTCGGGACAAAAGAACAGCTCTATACTGATTCTCTGATGAATTGGCTGGACAAGCAGTTGGCACAGTACGAGGACATCCTGAATTCCGGGTTATCTTTTCTTGAAAAGACTAAAAAAATCATGCTGTTGGAGGCTAAAAACTTAAAAATTTTAGCGGATGAGTTTCCAAAATTCCCATCTTCTGATTTAAGAGGGTTGATACAAATGATGGACGGTTATAACGAGCAGAAGGTTGTGCCTTTTTTTAAGAAGTTTGTCGCGCTTGGAAAACAAGAAGGGTATATTCGAAAAGATCAATCTGAAGAGATGATGATGCGTTATTTTACAATGTTCCAGAATGAACTGGTCCGGAATTGGGAGGGATCGAATCAAAAACGGACCACCGAGAATATGGATCAATTGATGGAGTTGTTCTTTTATGGGATAGCTGGACGGGCATAGTTTTTCAGGAATAGTACAAACCGAATCCCTTTTTTGCGAAATTAACAATATTACTTTGTAATTATTAGAGCTTCTTATCTATATAGAACAAGTACTGTCAATTGATTTATATATTAAGAAAAAACCTATTTTAATATGACATTATGAGGGATCGTCTTGCAGTTGAGTGTCAGTATTTACGTCCAATAATGCTGCTTTTAGAGTGTTAAGGGTCTCGCCCTCACCAAAGAAGTTTTACACTTTTCCGATAATGGTGGGGTGAAAATATCGCAATCTGAAAAAAGTAGTACAAGCAAGAATGCCCCAGAACTTATCAGTGAGTTTAACGAAGGGAATTTTGTTTTGTTTTCTATATACGACAGCGTATTTAACAAAAAAAAGCGGCCAATATTCGTTAAAATGTTTTAGAGAAATAAGTGGATGTTACAAGGGAGTGTTGAAAATGATAAAACAGGAAGAACTACTTGCCCGCCAACTACGGTTGCAAGCTGAAGCAGATACAATTGTTGAAGAAATGCACCTTAAGCAATTGCTGACAGAAGCCGGTACACCAGTAAAAGTAGGGAGTGCGGCTCTAGGTTTAATGGCTTGGAGAGACCTCGATATTACAGTCGTTTGTTCTAAGTTAAACATCGCTACAATTTCCGGAATCGCTTCGCATTTGATGTCCAATCCTCAAGTCCGCGATTTGAAATTCATCAATGACACGGGCAATTGGAACACTGATCCAACCTATCCCGACGGTTATTTTCTAGGTATCACTTACGAATCCACCATTGGACACAAATGGGAACTGGATATTTGGTTTGTGGACGAGCCTGAAAAACAGCCCGATTTGCAGCATATTCGCACAATGTCTGCTCGACTGACTCCGGCAGCGATTGTCTCTATTTTAAGCATTAAAACCGTTTGGTCCGCACGTCCCGAGTATGGGAAACAAGTAACAAGCTTCGATATCTATACTGCTGTATTAGATTGTAATGTACATACACCTGATGAATTCAAGAAATGGCTGGAAAGCCGAAACAGCAAATTCCATTAAAAAATCCAAGAGTTTATCGCTTTTTTAATCTCGCTTCTTTACACGTATTCAAGACGAGAGTTGTCAGCTATTTGGAATATTCGTAATCATGATCAATCCTATTCCGGACTATTACCCGTTTCGCTTCCTATCGCGAAAGGAGTGTATACATTTTCATAAGCCGCATGCATTGTCATTCCTTTTTGGGCATGATCTAGATTGTGGCAGTGATCCATCCATAGTCCGGGATGATAGCGTCGTAAAATGCCTTTTTCACGATAGTTGGCCATCACCGTTCCGGTTCCAAAAAACGTGGTGGTCAAGATGTTCACGGCAATCCAGGACGGAATGTTGTAGCTTTAAAATAAAGTTTGATCAAAATGGGTTCTTTCTTTGTGAAAGCTGCACAACTTTTATAATAAAGTTTGATAATTTTATGACTGTAATCTTCAACAAATTCTCCCGATTTCGGAAGAATTATTCAATTCATTACTTTTGCCACTCCATTAAAATCTTATGCAATGGCCTTGTTATAAACGCGAGTTGACCAAATCAATGTGATAATTGTAATAACTACAATGACAATAAATCCTACGAAAACTGATTGGTTCATAATTGATCCTTCCGCTAATTTTTTGGACGCTTCTACTCCATAATATAGCGGATTGACATGCGCGAGTACTTGTAACCACTTGGGTCCAAATGATATTGGTAATAAAATTCCGGAAAGTAAGGTTAACGGTAATTGTAAACTTGTTACTACGGCAGCAACCCCACTCACATCTTGGAAAATCAAACCCAGACTTCCAGACCATGCTGAAACCATCATCGTAAGAACCGATAGTAATATTAATTGTAATAAAATACCAACAACGTGCATTTCATAACCAAATAAACTTGAGATTACTAAAACGATAATTGCTGGAATAAGGAACGCTACGACATCTTTTAATACCCCTCCCATTAACATAGCGAACCGACTGGCTGGGGTTACACGTAAACGTTCAATAATCCCACTTTTTAGGTCAAAAACCATTGACCATCCAGCACCCATTCCTGAACTAAATGCTAAGAGAACTAAAATGCCCGGCACAAACATATCTAAAACCTGAGCTGTAGTCATAGCAGGATGGGTAATGTTTTTCAATAATGGACTAAATAATAAGATATATAACAAGGGAGTCATCAAACCTGAGATTACCCAAACAATTTGGCGAGCTGACTCTATTAATTTACGAACAAAGAAAATATTCGTTTCCCGTACAACCTGCATCATTGTTCTTCTTCCTTTCCGCCATCACGCAATTCTTTACCAGTTAATGTTAAAAAGACATCATTTAAGGAAGGCATTGATAACGATAAATTGGCTAATTCAATCTGATGTTCTTTTGTGAAGTTAATAATATCAGTAATTAATTTTTCACCTATGTCAGTGTAAATGGAAAATTTCATATTTGCTTCTGTCACTTTATCAAGTTCTAATTGTTTAAAAAATAGTTTCATTTTTTCGCTGTCCTGCAGATGTTTTATTTCCATTGAAACAACTTCACTCGAAATCTTTTTCTTTAATTCTGTAGGTGTTCCTTCAGCGATAATATTGCCGTGATCTATGATAATTAAACGGTCACATAACGCATCCGCTTCTTCTAAATAGTGAGTCGTTAGGAAAATGGTCATTCCATTGTCACGTAATTTTTTAATGTGCTGCCATAAATTAGCGCGGTTTTGTGGATCAAGTCCTGTCGTTGGTTCATCAAGAAATAAAACTTTTGGTTCATGTAAAATTCCTTGAGCAATCTCTACACGACGTTTTTGCCCACCAGACAATGTGCGAACAAAGCGCGGAAGTAATTCATGAAAATCTAGCAATTTACTCAATTGCTCAATTCTTTGCACTGTAACATCATTTGATAGCCCATATAATTTTCCTGATAATTCCAAATTCTCCCATACTGTGGCGTTTGGATCAGCACCACCAAGCTGACTAACATAGCCTATATTTGCACGGACTTTTTTGGCTTCAGTTAACACATTATATCCAGCTATATAAGCTGTTCCGCTACTAATAGGCAACAATGTTGTCAGTATTCTTTGTGTAGTAGTTTTACCTGCTCCGCTCGGTCCAAGAAAACCAAAAATTTCTCCTTGATCGACTGTAAAGCTAATATTATCAACAGCAATAATTTTTTCCTTTTTGCTCACATAAGTCTTACTTAAACTTTCAACACTTATTAATTTGAACATAATGTTTATCCCCTTTGATGCTAGTATAGTTTCATGGACACATCTAAGTTAAATTTATACAATGACTTTTAAGGAGGATGTGTCCGATGAGTAAGAAAAATAATGGGAAACGGTATAACGATGATTTCCGAAAAATGATTG